>VEQJ01000149.1 GCA_018883285.1 Alphaproteobacteria bacterium | reverse complement strand
CCTCACGCGTCAGTTCAGCGGCACGGGTGGGGGCATCCTGATCGGTTACCATTTCGCCCCCAAACATCCATGGGCTAGGCGGCAGACGGCGTTGCCAATGCGCCAACAGTTCGGGCACGCCACTGCCGGTTTTGGCGGAGATAAGAAAGATGGGTTGGTCGGCCATGCCCAACTCCGCCAGGCGGGTTTGCCATTCCGCCAGCAGGGGCAGCAGTTGTGGCTTTGGCACCAAATCAATTTTGTTCAACGCAATGGTAATCGGACGCCGCTGTTGCCCCACCATCGTCACCAAGATTGGCAGGCTTTGTTGATGCGGCTGGCTGGCATCGACCAGCACCAACAGCTCATCGGCCTGCTCAATCCCCTCTGCCCAGGCGCTGCGCAGCTTTTTGACCTCCGCCTTGCGGCTGACGGTAAAGCCAGGCAGATCGACCAACACCAATTCCATGCCGCCATGGTGGGCGATGCCCAACACCACGCTGCGGGTGGTTTGCGGTTTGGCGCTGACAATGCTGACCTTTTCGCCAACCAACAGGTTAACCAGGGTTGATTTGCCCGCGTTGGGCAAGCCAACCAGGCCGATATAGCCACATTGGGTGGTCGGATCGTTAGAAATAGCGGCGGGGGGGGTATCCAAAGTCATTTAGCAAGAAGATGTCGATTCTTGCAGCCAAGTCAACAGCAAGGATGCGGCGCTTTGCTCCGCCAATTTTTTGCTTTGGCCACTGGCGCGAATGGCGGGATGATCGGGCAGGGCGACTTCAACCACAAAAACAGGGGCGTGGGATGCCCCCTCTCGGCTAATTTCCCGATAGATTGGGGGGGGGATGCCGCGTGCCTGCGCCCATTCCTGCAGGGCGGATTTGGCATCCTGGGGGGCGTGCGGTTGCGCCGCCAGCAGGGGGCGCATCAGAGTCGCCACCAGCCTGTCGGCGACATCCCACCCCGCATCCAAAAACACCGCCCCGATCACCGCCTCAAACAGATTGGCCAAAACCGATGGTTGCGCGGCCAGGGCTTCCCGCTCTCCCGCTGCCGCGATGATATGATCGGCCAACCCCTGTTCCACCGCCAAATTGGCCAACACGGGGCGGCTGACCAAAATGGCATGCCGCTTGGCCAGACTGCCCTCAGGCTCTGACGGGAACTGCCGATACAGCAAGCCCGCCACGCTAAGCCCCACCACCCGATCGCCCAGAAACTCCAGCCGCTGATAATCTTCTGTCGCGTTGCGTGCGGTTTTGGCGTTTTTGGCGCGCGGGTGGGTCAACGCCATGGTCAACAGCGCCGAATCCCGAAATTGATAGCCAAAAGGATGAAAGGGGTTTGCGGTCATTGCCCAATGGTGCCCAAGTTGCCGCCCCTATGCAAGCGGTCAGCCATTTGATACACCATGGTTTGCCTTATAACCTCCCCCCTTGCTGTGCGATCGCCCGTTCAGCTGTTGCGGCATCTCTAGCACGCTGAGCAGCCTGAATAAGTTCTTCAACATGTGCAATATTTTGTTGCTGAACAGCTTTTTGATCCTCAGTAACCCCTAAACGATCTACATTAACTGGCTGGTAGGCAGGCGTGTTCCCGTCCCCAATCTTTAGCGAAACACTTAGCTGATTCAACTCATCTTGAGCCCGATTAGCCAACTCCTGAAAAAACTCTTTGGCCGTTGGATCATTTTGACGATTAGCTTGCAACTGATTCAGCTTAACCGTTACTGCCGCTAAAAACACCCGTGTATCCACAACATTTGGCGGCTCACTATCTGGATTTTTCTGAACAACAGCTGCGCGTAGATCGCCGGTTACCATGTGGCGTTCTGAATAAACTTTCCGTACCGCATTCAGCATATCTTCGGAAAACGTTAGTAAGTTGGGATCCTTACGCTCCCGACCTTTCTGCGCAATGGCCTGAGAAAAACTGCTGATGATTGCCAACGGGTTGTATTTTAAAATTCCAGTTTTCAAATACTCTTCCATCAAATCAATTGCTGACCCACCTATTCCAGCTTCAATTACCCGTGCGCTACCATTTGTATCGATGCCCACTGAATCAGCAATGGCAATAGACCCCCCTAATGCAGGCAAAATATCGGTTAAAAAATCGCCATGCAAATTTGAACAAGCGACAAAACCTTTGCCTAATTTTGGGCGAACCAGCGTATCAACATACATTCCTGTTGGATTCTTAATATCGATGGCAGGATCAAAGGAAATTTTTGGGTTAGCTTGTTTAAATTTTTCCGCATAACCACCGCTGAAATAAACTTCCTCAATCGCTGATACCAATGGAGCATCATAGGGATTGTTGCGGTCAAAACCGAATTCAACAAAGCTGCATCCTGATATCAAGGCCTGATCAAAACAGCTTTTGGCATAATCGCGCATGGATTCGATGGTATCGGTTCTGGCCAACCACATGTCGCCTTTTTTAACCTGGCGTTCTTCAACCTTATCACCTGACCGCACAATAACCAAACCATCTTGGGTGAAAACACCATTGGCCGCACCGTAGTGTGATCCTGTTCCGCCAGAATACCGTGAAACAATCAGATCCGTTTGTTCGAAATTTAACACAACGCCATCTTGTTTTAATGCTTCAACCACAGCTGCTAAGGGGGGACCATAGTCTCCATTCGGGATAATAGCCCGTTTGGCGTTATCGGCACTGGTGGGGCGCCCTCTAGCCACAAAATTAGCAATGGCTGCATCCACAATACAGCTGTTTAAGTCTAAAGTAGGCTCGGGGATGCCCGCTTCTCTAAATTGAGATTGGAATTCGCTGGTATAGATTGCGACAAACTGCTTAAACAAGCCTTCGCCATCCACCCCCTTCATCACGGTCCCTTTAGCCATAAAACAAGGCTGTTGACGATTTTGCAGGGCTTTCTGCAACTCCGCACGAATAAATTGTGCATATACATCGCTGTCATGAAGCTGTACCTCAAAGGGTGCACCAGCAGTAATTTCTAAAGATTTAAGCCTTTCTGTTGCACCATTTCGGCCAATAAATACCACTTCTGTTGAATTGGGTGCGGCACGCAGGTTATTGCGCAAAACCGTCATTGCCGATTGTGGCTCAGCCGATGATGCATCAGCATGCTGGTTATTTTTCCAATTCAAATCAGGCTGTTTGATAACATCAAAAACATCAGGAATGAAACCCCGCACCAGTGTCACATTAAAAAGCTTACGCCACCAAGCATTAGGGCTGGCTCCCTTACCCAAAGGATCTTTAAGCGCATCAAAGTTAACATTGAACTGGGGAGCTAACAACCTGGCTTCAGCAGCTGATGGGGTACGACCTGGCGCCTTTTCCATAATCGCCCCTGGATTTCCTGCTACACCACTTACAAAATCTTTGAATTCCTGACCATCGGTTTTAAAACGGTTAGGTAGAGAACCGTCATGAAAACCAACCTTTATCTTCAATCTATCTTGGTGTGGAGCAACCATCTGGTTAAAAGCTTCAATCATTGCAATGGTGGCGGCATCATCACCCAACACCACACCAATATCCAATGCATTGTTGTTGTTAGCGGCACCAAATGGTCTAAATCCCAACGCAGAGATTCTTCCCCCAAAAAATCTTTGGAAAATTGAGAATGTATCAACGGAATAGGCCGACATTTTGATTCCTTTAAAAGTTAAAATAGATTAATAAAACAAAAACTGAACCATGTCTATGGTTTTTTTAGGTCTGTTGCATCATATATAAACGATATGCCACAGATTCACTTTAAAAAAATGGATTGCCAATTAGCCTCGGCGCATGAAATCTGGTATAGGCAAGGGCGGGCTTTGGGGGTAAAAACAAAGCTAAGGCTCCACGCCACCTGCCCCTCAACCAACATTGTTGCCCGATGACCAATTCCCCCCATCATTCCCGTACCAGCCTTTGGCGTCATGCCCGCCTGTTCGCCCTGCCCCTGCTGCTGGCCAGTATGACGGGGTGCGGCCTGTTACGAGATAGCCAGCCATCGTCGGCCATGACCACCACC
>VEQJ01000148.1 GCA_018883285.1 Alphaproteobacteria bacterium | reverse complement strand
CCGCCATTCACGCCAAATTCGCCATCCTCATCATCCGTGATGCCCATCAGATAATTGGGCTCACCCAGGCCGCGCAGGAAGTTGGCAATCGCCTCCACCTCCCCATCACTCACAAAGGGGCCATGCACGCGAATCAGCTTGCCCCCCGCGGACATATACAGCATATCCCCCTGCCCCAACAACTGCTCGGCGCCCATCTGCGCCAAAATGGTGCGGCTGTCGATTTTGGAGGTGACCTGGAAACTGATGCGGGTGGGAAAGTTCGCCTTAATCGTGCCGGTAATCACATCCACGCTGGGGCGTTGGGTCGCCATAATCAGGTGGATGCCCGCCGCCCGCGCCATCTGCGCCAGCCGTTGAATCGTCGCCTCAATCTCCTTACCTGCCACCAGCATCAGATCGGCCATCTCATCGACCACCACCACAATCAGCGGCAGTTCGTTCAGATCCAGCGGCTGATCCTCAAAACTTGGCTTGCCCGTTTCGGGGTCATAGCCCGTCTGCACCCGTTTTTTCAGGATTTCGCCCCGCTCCCGCGCTTCCCGCAGCCGTTGGTTATAGCCCTCGATGTTGCGCACGCCCAGGTTGGCCATCTGGCGATAGCGATTCTCCATCTCCTTCACCGTCCATTTCAGGGCGACAATCGCCTTTTTGGGGTCGGTCACCACGGGGGTCAGCAGGTGGGGAATGCCGTCATAGACCGACAGCTCCAACATTTTGGGATCCACCATGATAAAGCGCACCTGCTCTGGCGTCAGTTTGTACAGCAGGGACAGAATCATGCTGTTCAGCCCCACCGATTTTCCCGATCCCGTCGTCCCCGCCACCAACAGGTGCGGCATGCGCGCCAGATCGGCTACCACCCCACTGCCGCCAATATCCTTGCCCAGCACCAGGGGCAGTTTGCCGCTGTTTTCCGCAAAGACAGCATCGCTGAGAATTTCGCGCAGATAAATCGTTTCACGGTGGGCATTGGGAATTTCCACCCCCATCAGGTTGGTGCCCGACAACACAAAAACCCGCACCGATACCGCCCGCATCGCCCGCGCCAAATCATCGGCCAGGCTGATAACCCGCGACGCCTTGACGCCTGCCGCCGGCTCCACCTCAAACAACGTCACCACCGGGCCGGGGTGGATGTTGTGAATCTGCGCCTTAACCCCATAGTCGGCCAGGGCAATCAGCAAATCGGCGGCCTTTTGCTCCAACGCCTGCCGATCGAATCCCGCCAGCATCTTGGCAGGCGGCTGTTTCAACAGGTTGAGGGGCGGAATCGTGCTGCGCGCATCCCTTAGGTCATCGCGGATGGCGGCCTTGGCCTTGCCAAGCGACCTGGGGGCGGGCGCATCAAAACTATTGTTGGCCACCGTGGCAGGGTTCGACAGGCCATTTGCCCGTGCCATTGCTGGAATCGATAGGCCTGATGCCATAGCAAAACCCGCTTCGCCCTCATCCTGGGTCATTTGGGATGCCTGATTTGAGGGGAAAGGCATCATTTGCTGCCCCGCCCCCTGCATAGCGTCACGCCCATCAAAGGCCGTGTCGTGGGAAAACAAACTGGGTGCCATTCTGTCGCCGCGCGCCAATTGGGGGGCAACCCTGGGCGCGGTGGCGGCACGCACCTGCCGCGCTTGCCACCAACTAAGCCAGTAATGGGGGGTTAACAGCGCTATGCCCCCCTGCAAACGCACCCACCAATCCGCCCACCGCAGTCGGCGCGGCAGGATCAGCGCCCACAACCCCAAAATGCTCAGCATCAGCGGGGGCAGACCGGCAAAAAATCCTAAGGCTTCAGCCCAACCGATTTGGTCGTAAGCCGTCATCGCCCATTGACCCAGCAGCCCCCCCCATGCCAGCTGGCCAGCTTGCCCCAGCGGCAGGGTTTGCAGCGCCAGCGCCGTCGTTAAGGCTAAGGCAATCATGGTCAGACCCAACAACCCCCATCGCAACCAACGCAGGCGGCGCGTGGCCAGCGATGGCCTGTGCCACCGTTGCCAACAGCCATGCAACCAAAAAACGGGCAGCAGGATGCCCACCCACCCCAGGGATTGCCAGCTTAAATCGGCCAGCACCGCCCCTGGCCATCCCAACCAATTGTGAATCGGCGGCTTGGCGGCAACCTCCCCCACCCCGACATAGCTGTTCAGCGATGGGTCACCATGATGATAACTAAGCAGCAGCAACAGCCAGCCGACCCCAACCGCCACCCGCACCACAAAGCCCAGACGCCAACGATTGCCATGGGGCACCAACGGCTGGTTATAGACCGCACGACGGGTAGGTTGGGTAGCAATTCGACTCATCCCCCCCACCTTAGCGAAGTTGCATGCCCGCCGAAAGAGTCTGTTGTGGATGGGGAGTCATCCACAGCCTTTCAAAATGTTGGTGGCTATGCTGTTTGCAAGTGATGTTGCCGCTTAGAGGGGTTTCGCAATGCACCGACTGTTGCTATCAACAATACATAACCCCACGGTATGGTCATGCCCCTAAGTTGGAACGAAATACGCGCAAGAGCAGGCCGCTTTGCCACGGAATGGCAGGGTCGCGGCTATGAAAAGGGTGATACCGCGACATTTTATCACCAATTTTTTGAGGTCTTTGGGCGAAGAGCCCGCGATGTAACCCTCTACTTTGAAAAGCGTGTCAAACTGCCCAGCAACACACAGGGTTTCATTGATCTTTTTTGGCCAGGAACCCTGTTGGTTGAACAAAAGTCCCTGGGAAAAAGTTTGAATAAAGCCCGCGTCCAGGCCACCGATTACTACCTTACGCTTAAGGATCATGAACGTCCGCGCTATATCCTGCTTTCCGATTTCCAAAATTTTGAATTGCTGGATTTGGAAACCAATGAAACGCACATTTTTACCTTAGCCGCCCTGCCCGAAAACATTCGACGGTTTGACTTTGTTGCTGGCTATCAGCGGGAACAGTACAAAGACCAGCCAGAGGTGAATATCGAGGCGGCAACCCTGATGGGCAATCTGCACACCCAGTTGGAAAAGAGTGGTTACATTGGCGCCGATCTAGAAAAACTGTTGGTACGCCTGATGTTCTGCCTGTTTGCTGACGACACAGGGATTTTTAACCCCGACAGTTTTTTGAACTTCATTGAAAAGAAAACCAGTGAGGATGGACGCGACCTGGGGTCAAATCTTATCCATTTGTTTGAAACCTTGGATACTGCACCTGCCGCCCGTCAGAAAACCCTGGACGAAGACCTGGCGGCATTTCCCCATGTGAACGGCAAGTTATTCGCTGGCCTGATTCGTACACCCAGTTTTGATGCCCCCATGCGCCAGGCACTGCTGCAATGCTGCCATTTCAAGTGGAACAGGGTGTCGCCCGCCCTGTTCGGATCATTGTTTCAAATGGTTATGTTGCCTGAGGAGCAGCGCAGGGGTGGCGCCCACTACACCAGTGAGCGTAACATCCTGAAAACCATCCACCCGCTGTTTTTGGATGAACTGCGGGAGGAGTTTGAGAAAATCCGCCACGACAAATCAACCCAGCGTGAAGCCAGACTGAAAAAATTTCATGAAAAGCTGGGCACCCTGACCTTTTTTGACCCCGCCTGCGGCTGCGGCAACTTTTTGATTTTGGCCTATCGCGAATTGCGCCTGTTAGAGCTTGAGGTGTTGGAGGCACTGTATCCCAAACGCCAGCTGGAATTGGACGTCAAAAAACTTTCCCGGGTTGACGTTGATCAGTTTTATGGCATCGAGATTGAGGAGTTTCCTGCCCATATCGCTGAGGCCGCGATGTGGCTGGTTGACCACCAGATGAACATGAAACTGTCGGAATCTTTCGGCCAATCCTTCATGCGTTTGCCCCTGAAAAAATCTGCCCACATTACCCACGGTAACGCCCTGACCACTGATTGGCGGGATATTATTGCCCCCAGCAAACTCAGCTACATCCTGGGCAACCCACCGTTTGTGGGGGCAAGAAAGAAAAATGAAAAAAAATCCGATGAAATGGAGTCTGTTTTTGCTGGCTCAAAAGGCGCGAGTAACTTGGATT
>VEQJ01000147.1 GCA_018883285.1 Alphaproteobacteria bacterium | reverse complement strand
CGGATCAGGTGGAATGGACGGTTAACGACCAACGCTTTGCCAAAACCATGGGCGCCAAGTTTTTGTGGCCAGTGACCCGGGGCATGCACCGCGTCACCGCCACCGTCTGGCGGGCTGGCCAGCTGGTGGCAAACGCGGATCCCCAAGATTTTTGGGTGAAGTGATCGGGGATGGTTAGGTGTTTGGTTCCACGATAAAGAGGTTCGGGGGGCGCGGCTGATGCGGCTATGGGCGCAAATACCCTCAGTGATCTCCCTATCATTCCCCCTGGATTTCTCTTGGTTTCCCCTTTGGCCTAGCCCATGGTTTGTTTTGTTAGAATTTTGTGCTGGTTTCGTACACTTGCCGAATCGATGACGTCGGTTTACCCTGATGGGGATAGGTTGAGGAATTGGTTGGCCAGGGTGTTCGGAAAGCTGGCGGGCGTAGCGTCAAAACGGCCGAGGGGGGCACCCCCCTCCATGCGTTCAAACCTCCCCGCTTCTTCTATCACTTTGTTTTTGTTGAAAAGTATGTTTTAAAAATTTGAAAAAACTTGATAAGGAAGTAAAAAAGCATTATGGAATTAAAGATTACATTCTCAGACTATTTTCAAATTCCTAGCAGCACGCTGGAAAAATATGGCGCGCTAAATATATGCCTAAGTTCAGATTTGCCTCTATTTATTGATCCATTCCTGCTTTTTGCGTCAGAAAAACCGGAATATCAAACCCTACACAATAAGATTGTTAGCCATCTTGTTAGCTTAAAAAATATAGCTCTTGATAAAAATACTTCTACAAATCTTGGTTTGTTTCAATTCCGTGAAAGAGAACAAAACTGGCTCGGTTTTTGTAAATATGGAAATAAGGGAAAAGGATTGGGTCCTAAATTTGCAAGGGATATTATCAGTGCTTTCAATGGGTTCTATAAAGATTTTGGCGATGAAACTATTTCTGCAAAATCCCATATCGAAAAACTTACCCTGATGGGCAAAGGAATTGGCAGAGATTTCATTAGCGATTTTACAACAAATCTAATTTTTGAGTATTTACTTGAATACACTCAATCTTTTGCCAAGAAGCACTTAACGCCAAATCAAACAAAAACCTTCAGTGTGCGGTGTAAATTTGATAACAAATTTAAAACATGGATGCCAAGAGATTTTGTTCTTCCATATTTTTATCTGGAAGATGGTGATTTTATTATCTTAACTCCGTTTGATATTCTTACAAAAGACGATGCCTTTATCTGCAGTAGTGACCTATACGCTTCATTTAACAAAATTGCCAGCTCTCTTGAAAACAGCACACTGCGCGATTCAATTAATGATTATTTCAGGGGGCATCTGCCCATTAGTCCCAAAAAAAATGATATAGACTGCGCTATCACAGCAACAATTAATAAATTTCCTGAAATACTAGACTATTATATCCGAATAAAAGAATCTGAAAAGGATAGAGCGAAAGCAATATCGGCAGAAAAACGAGAAAAAGAAGTCAAAGAGCTAGAAAAAATTAGGGGGTTTTGCGATAAAATTATTGCTACATGCAGGGATTTCTTTGTAATTAAGCCAGATAGTTACGCAGAATCATTGAAGCGCGTCATTTATTTAAAAGAATTTATTGAGAATAATGATGGGTATAGGATATTTTATCACAATGGAAAAACTGCATCTGAAGAAACCATTCAAAGAATTTTTCGATTAACATGGATTTCATCGCCATATGATGTAAATTCAGAGGTAAATAATGGTAGGGGGCCAGCTGATTATAAAGTTTCCTATGGCGGAAGTGATGCAGCTATAGTTGAGTTCAAACTTGCAAAATCAACAAGCCTAGAAAAGAATCTTCGGAATCAGACTGAGATATACAAGAAAGCATCAAAGGCAATCAGCGATATTAAGGTTATCCTCTGCTACAGTGTGATTGAGATCGCCAAGGTAAGGAAAATTATCAAGAAAATTACCAACTCAGATGTAATTCCAGAAAATATTGTTATTATTGATGCCTCGCCTAAAAAATCGGCATCAAAAGTATAGCCCCCCCTCGATTTTTCCCCCACCCTCACCAAAATGATATAGACTGCGCTTAGGGGGCGGGGCTAGGGTAGGTGACAAGCTGGCGACGGGTTGGCCTACTTGGCCTCTGAAATTGGCAACAGGAGTCAGAAAAATGAGGAAAAAAATGTTATGGATTGCTTTGGGTGTTGGGGTGGCGGTGTTGGGCGCGGCGGTGGCGGCGGGTCCGATCATGAGTGATGTGCAGGAACCGTCCTATCAATTGGTTGCGCGTCAGGACAACATCGAAATCCGCGATTACGCCCCGATGATCGTGGCACAGGTCACGGTGACGGGGGAAAGGCAACCGGCGATAAGTCAGGGCTTTCGCCAAATCGCCGACTATATTTTTGGCAACAACCAACCCGCGCAAAAGGTGGCGATGACCGCCCCCGTGATTCAACAGGCGGTTTCTGCCCCTGTGACGGAACCTGCCACAGGCCAGCCCGCTGACCCAAAAGGCGTCAAAATCGCCATGACCGCGCCCGTCATTCAACAGGCCGCGCCGCAGGGTGGGGGGGACGGTGATCCCCAAAACAGCCCGCCCCCCAATGCCCAAGCAGGAAACAGCGATAACAGCTGGAACGTGCGCTTTGTCATGCCCGCCGATTACACCCTGGACACCCTGCCCCAACCCAACAGCGACGCGGTCAAGCTGCTGCCCGTGGCGGGGCGGCGGGTGGCGGTTATCCGCTTTGCCGGCTCCTCCTCCGACGACAACATGACCCAGCATACCAATGAGCTGAACAGCTTTATCGCCGCCAGGCAGTTACAGACGCTGTCCACCCCGATCTATGCCTTTTACAACCCGCCCTGGACCATCCCGCCGCTGCGCCGTAATGAGGTGATGGTGGAGGTGGCCAAGTAAAGCCCACTCATCTTTCCCGCCTTCGCCATTGGATTCTGCCACCGTGCCCCAAAATGCTACCCCGATCGCTGTTGCCAACCCAAAAGCGTTGGGGGCGGCGGTGGGCGGAGCGGCAGCCGACAAGTTCTGGAACCAACCGTTGCCCACCCTGCTGCAACAGCTGGCCAGTGGCCAGGATGGCCTGAGCGGTCAAGAGGCGGCGGCGCGGCTGCAACTTTATGGCGCCAACACCGCGGCCGATGTGCATCGTAACCCCTGGTGGTGGCAGCTGTTGGGGCGGTTCCGCAACCCGCTGATCCTGCTGCTGCTGGCTGCCAGCGCGCTATCCGCCCTAACCGGCGATGTGGCCAGCTTTGCGATTGTTACCATCATTTTGATTTTCAGCATCGCCCTGGATTTTTACCAGGAGGTGCAGGCCAACAACACCGTCGATGCCCTGCGGCAATCGGTCGCGCTGAAGGCACTGGTTATCCGCGATGGTCAGCTGGTGGAGCGGTTGGTGCGGGATCTTGTGCCTGGTGACGTGGTGCAGCTGTCGCCTGGCAAGCTGGTGCCCGCCGATGGGCGGCTGATGGCTTCTAAAGATCTGTATGTCAACCAATCGCTGCTGACCGGCGAATCCTTTCCCGCCGAAAAACACAGCCTTGATCTGCCCCAGGCGGTGCAAAATCTGGATGAGGCGGTCAACGCCGTCTTTATGGGCACCTCAGTCATCAGCGGCAGCGCGCAAATGGTGGTGGTCGCCACGGGGCAGACCAGCCAGCTGGGTCATCTGGCGGGGCAGTTGGCCAGCCGCCATACCCCCACCAATTTTGAACGGGGGGTGGAACGGTTCGGCCTGATGCTGCTGCGCGTGGCCATCGTCATGGTGCTGTTCGTGCTGCTGATCAACGTCAGTTTTGATCGCCCGATGTTGGAATCCTTTTTGTTCGCGCTGGCGCTGGCTGTCGGCCTGGCGCCAGAGCTGTTGCCGATGATTGTCACCATCACCCTGGCGCGCGGGGCGCGGCGGATGGCCGCCAATAAGGTGATCGTGAAGCACCTGCCCGCCATGCACAATTTGGGGGCGATGGACGTGCTGTGCACCGATAAGACCGGCACCCTGACCGAGGCCGAAATCCGCCTAGAAAAAGCGTTGGACACCAACGGGCAACCAAGCCTAGCGGTGCTGACCCTGGCCTAT
>VEQJ01000146.1 GCA_018883285.1 Alphaproteobacteria bacterium | reverse complement strand
GTCCGGTGGCGAGGAGTTCGGGCTGGCGTGCGATCCAGGCGTTGGTGTCGTTCGAGCCGAGGTCGAGGTCGAGCCCCTGGATGCGGTTGCGGAAGAGATGGTAAAAGACGCGACCGGCGGGAATCACGCGGATCGGCATCCAGTGATGGTCAAGAAGGAGCGTGGTCTGGCATTGGGCCGTGACCAGCATCTCCTTGGCGTCGTTGTGGGCCGTCTGGGCCGTCATGTTATGGTTCTCCGAGGGGTTGAGGATTTGGTGTCAAGTGTGGATTTTTGGCGGCAACCTGATGCCCGTTCGCCTGAGGCCGCCGGCATTGCGGGCGCGTTGCTGGGATCCCTGATGACCATTTTGGTCACGCTGGCCGCCGCCCTGCCGCTGGGGCTGATGGCCGCCCTGTATTTGGAGGAGCTGGCACCCCGTCAACGCCGCCTGACCCGCGCCTGGTGGCGATTGGTTGAGGTGGTGACCATCAATTTGGCCGCCACCCCCTCCGTGGTTTTTGGCCTGTTGGGGCTAACGGTGTTTTTGCATTTGATGCATCTGCCGCGCAGTGCGCCCCTGGTCGGCGGGTTGGTGCTGGCCTTAATGGCGCTGCCCCTGATTATCATCGCTGCCCGCAACGCGATTCGCACGGTTCCTGTTGAGCAGCGGGATGCCGCCTTAGCCCTAGGCGCCTCCCCAATGCAAGTCACCCTGCATCATGTCTTGCCCGCCGCCTTTCCTGGCATGATTACCAGCGCGGTGTTGGCGTTGGCGCATGTGTTGGGGGAGACGGCGCCACTGATGCTGATTGGCATGGTGGCCTTTATTGCCAGCTACCCGACCAGCTGGCTTCAGCCAGCCACCACCCTGCCCGTACAAATCTATCTGTGGGCAACCAGCCCTGAACCAGCCTTTGCCAGCAAGGCGGCGGCGGGTGTGGTGGTGCTGCTGGTGCTGGTGCTATCGCTGAATGCCTTGGCGCAAACTGCCCGCCGACGGTGGAAACATCGGTGGTAGCCCGCCAACAGCAGCTGCGGCAGCCGCTTGCCCTTCCCCATCATCCATGCCAACAATACCAGCCATGACACCCCCATCCAACCCAAAATTCCTGTTGCGCAACGTCAGTGCGGCCTATGCCAACAAGCCGGTGTTGCGCGATGTCAGCCTATCCTTTGCCGACCGTCAGATCAGCGCGATTTTGGGCCCCTCAGGCTGTGGCAAATCGACCCTGTTGCGCTGTCTAAATCGCCTGAACGACCGCCTGCCCCAGTTTCGATTGTCGGGGCAGGTGCTGTTGGATGGCCAGGATATTTACGCCCCCGATGCCGACGTTATCGCGCTAAGGCGGCGGGTGGGCATGGTGTTTCAAAAGCCCAATCCTTTCCCCAAATCGGTGTTTGACAATGTCGCCTATGGCATCCGCCTGCACAATTTGACCAACTCTGCCAGCGCGCTTGCCGACGCGGTGGAGGCCAGTTTGACCGATGCCGCCCTGTGGGATGAGGTTAAGGATCGGCTGGATCTGCCCGCGCAGCAGCTGTCGGGGGGGCAGCAGCAGCGGTTGTGCATCGCCCGCGCCCTGGCCATCAACCCCGAAGTCATTTTGCTGGATGAACCCTGCGCCAGCCTGGATCCGCGGGCAACCGCGCGGATTGAGGAGCTGTTGGTGGCACTGGCCGCCCGCTATTGCCTGATTCTGGTTACCCACTCCCTGGCGCAGGCGGCACGGGTGGCGGCGGTTACCGCCCTGCTTGAGGAGGGGGCGGTGATTGAGGTCAACAACACCAGCGATTTTTTCACCAACCCCCAACATCCCAAAACCCAACAATATCTCAGCGGGGGTTAGGGGGCGATGGCCAGAACACACGGGCGTCATTTCAGCTTGGCCGTTTGGATTGGAATGGTTGCAATGGTTATCGGGCTGGCGGGCACGCGCCCCGCTTTGGCCGATGATTTGGCCAAAGATTTGGCCAAAGATTTTGATCGCTGCCACGGTCAAAGCCATTGGCTTGGCCGCCCTGTTGATGAAGCCCGCCTGCAAAAAGCCACCAAAGCCTATCGCATTTTGGGCATCAACGATGTCGCTACCCAGGATTTTAACCCCGACCGCCTGAATGTTATCATTGATAGCAAGGGGGTTATCGTGCGGATGTATTGCGGCTGAACCCCCGCCTTACCCCGTCACGGCCTAGGCGCGTTTTTTCAGCTGGGGGCTGTTGGGCAGCATGATCAGTTGCAACACGGTGGTCAGGCGGGCACGCAAATCCTTGCGATGCACCACCATATCGACCATCCCATGCTCCAACAAATACTCTGACCGCTGGAACCCTTCGGGCAGTTTTTCCCGAATCGTCTCCTCAATCACCCTGGGGCCCGCAAAGCAAATCAGGGCGTTCGGCTCAGCAATCGTGACATCGCCCAACATGGCAAAGCTGGCGCTGACCCCCCCGGTGGTTGGGTCGGTCAGAATGACGATATAGGGCAAATGCGCCTCCCGCACCTGTTGCACCGCGATGGTGGTGCGCGGCATCTGCATCAGGGATAAAATCCCCTCCTGCATGCGGGCGCCGCCACTGGCGGGAATCGCAATCAGGGCGGCGTTGTGCGCCACCGCCTGCCGCGCCGCTGTCAGCAGCCCTTCACCCACCGCCATGCCCATCGATCCGCCCATAAAGTCAAAGTCAAAGGCGGCAATGACACAGGTTATGCCGCCGATCTTACCAACCGCGACCTGAATCGCCTCCTGCAGCTTTTTGCTGTTGCGGGTTTCGCGCAGTCGGTCGGCATAGCGTTTTTTGTCTTTAAACTTAAGGGGATCCGACCATACCTTTGGCAACTCAACCTTATTCCACTGCCCCTCATCAAACAGCAGGGTAAAGCGTTCCTCAGCGCCGATGCGCATATGGTGTTGGCAATGGTGACAAACCAACAGATTGGCGGTCAGATCCTTATGAAAGATCATGTTCGAACAGCTGGCACATTTGTGCCACAGGTTATCGGGCACCTCAGACTTAACAGCGCTATCGCTGATTTTTGGACGTATCAGGGTGGTTAGCCAACTCATGAAACACTCAAATAATTCAATTAAACCGCTTGGCGAACAGTCGGGGTTGCACCAGGTGATCTGTTTGCCGCCTGTACCATAGCAGCTTTGATGGCGGTGGCTAGCGCCGACACATCCGCCAACGCCTGATCCAGGCTTTTGCCCGCCGCCAACGACCTATCATAGCAGTCAATAATGGCGGACGCTACCACCACCGCATCGGCGTCGGTTTGGGCAACGGCGGCGGCCTGCTCAGGGGTTTTGATGCCAAAGCCAACCAAAATCGGCTGGGCGGTATGCTGCCGCACCAGCTGAACATAGCGGGTCAGCCCATCAATCTCCGCACTTTTTTGCCCCGTTACCCCCGCCACCGCAATCGCGTAAACCAGGCCGTGATGGTTGGCCAGGGTGGTGGCCATCCGATCCGCCGACGTGGTTGGCGCCACCAGCTGCACAAATTCCAGCGGCAGATTGGCCAGCGGTTGCCGCAATTGTGACTCCTCAAACGGCATATCGACGACGATCAGCCCATCCACACCCGCCGCCACCGCCCGCGCCCCAAATTCGGCAAAGCCCATCTGCAGAATCGGGTTGAGATAGCTGTACAGCAGCAACACGGTATCGGGATGCCGCTGGCGAAATTCGGTGGCCAGCGCCAACACCGACTCCAAATCGACAGGGGGGATATTTTGACCAGCCCGCCCCCGCAACGCCCGCTCATAACTGGCCTGAATAATCGATCCATCCGCCATCGGATCACTAAAGGGCAGGGCTAGCTCAATCACATCGCAGCCCGCCGTGGCCAGCCTATCCAGCATCCGCCGGCTGAAGTCCAGGCCATAATCGCCCGCGCTGACCCACCCGACCAAGCCCTTGTGGCCTTGCGCGCGCAAGCGATTAAAACAAGCCTGTATGCGGGGATTCTGGGTCATCGTTAGGCCACCTTTTTGCTGCTGCTGGTCGGAATCTCGGGCATGGTTACACTGTCCTTCAACGCCTCAGCGATGGTGAAGATGTCCTTATCCCCCCGCCCACACAGATTGACCACAACATGCTGATCCTGTGACAGGGTGGGCGC
>VEQJ01000001.1 GCA_018883285.1 Alphaproteobacteria bacterium | reverse complement strand
GTCTGGACATGGCGCAAACAGGGCTTATCCACGATGCCGCCGTCCACCTGGCCTGCCTAAAGCTGCAAACCTGGCTTGATCAATCAGCGCAAAAAATTTAGCGACGGCTAGCGGGCACTATCACCACCTAAGGCGCTAGCCAGCTGGATTGCCAGGTCGTGCCGTTCCATTTGAACCGTGCCCGCCGTTGCCCCGAAGCCTCAAGCAACAGCCAATCCATCTCAACAATTTCGGCTATGACAGCGCAAAAATTTGGCCAGCCCGCCAGGCTTTCGGCCTCATTGGGGTTGCGCCGTTCCCATCCGTCGGGCAGGCCGCTAACCGGCCTATCACTGGGGCTGCCCGAAGCGATGGTCGCCAGATAGCAACGACGGGAAAACAGGCGGGTAGCATCCCAAGCCGCCCTGGCTACCTCATCCTGATAATGCACCCGGGCACGGCTGTGCACCCGCAGTTGCATCCGCGATTCGGGGTCATAGAAAACAAAGACGCTGTCGGGGTTGGCTGCCAGCTCAGCCACCTTAGCGGTGCGATAGTCGGTATGAAAACGCAGCTGGCGGGCGGCTCTATCCACCCCGCGCAGCACCACCACCCGCGCCTGGGGCAGGCCAGCGTAATCGCCAACGCCCAGGGTCACAAAGGTTGGGGTGTGAAATTGGTTGCGGCGGTCGGCCACCCCCAGCTTAAGCATGCTCCACACCAGGGTTTCAACCTCACCAAGGCTTTGTGGGGTTGCGTCAATGGGGGCAAGCGACGGAGCAAGAGGGTCAGGTTGTGGCATCGGGGACGGCAAAATGGGATTCGTAACTGGGCGGGTGGTTTATAGTCGTTTCAATTTAGAAAGAGCTAGGTTCTAAAATGAAGTGCAACACCTTAGAGTGCGGTTTGCAAAAACGAGCACAGAAAGGCGTTGCAGATGAGACGGTATCAACAATTAAGCTTGGACGAAAGAGAGAAGATGGCTCGACTAAGACAATCAGAGTCCTCTATAGCGGAGATTGCCTTAGCATTAGGGCGAACACGCAGCACAGTTTATACCGCGCATAAAACCACAGGGCTTGCCCCGTGGATGTAGCGCCCCCCCTGTTTTCCTACTACGTATTTTTGGATGGAACTGAGAAAGCAAGGGCACTGCACCTATTAATGTGAGTATCATTTGGTTATTGTGAGCAAGTATCGCCGCAAGATATTCAACGCAGGGTCATTTGCGTATTTTCGCGAGATTATGAAAAAGATGCGCGACCATCTGCCCGAAGTTGAAATTTTAGAGGTGAATCATGACATGGATCACATTCACCTTTTGCTCTCTATTCCACCAAAGATGCGCGTTAGCGATGTGGTACGTTACATCAAATCCAATAGTGGTCGCCTGATGAAGAAGAAATTTGAGTACATGAGGAAAGCATACTGGGGTGCTGATGGAATATGGTCAGATGGATACTTTGTGAGCACAGTTGGGATTAATGAATCTGTCATCCAGCGGTACATTCAAAAACAGGGACAGGAAGACAGGGGGCAAGCGCAGCTTGAACTAAATTGATACCACGGGGCTTGCCCCGTGGAGTTTCACCCCGTCCTGAAAGGCTTTTCGCAACTCATCCAACTTTATTTGCCGCACCTGCTCCCGATCCTGCAGCACTCTTAGCCCTTCACGAACCACCTCACTTTTGGAATTGTAGCGTCCCGCCGCCACCAAGTCATCGACAAACAGGCTAAGCTGACTGCCCAACTCATAACTTCCCGCCATGGCTACCCCCCCCACATCATGCACCGATTTTCTATCGATTATTATCGCATAATCGATAACTATTATTAAGATTGCAGCTGCTGGCGGCAGCGTTCGGCAATTTGGCGATAGGTTTGGCTGGCGGGATGATCGGGCTGTGCCAGGGTAATCGGCTGCCCCACCTCACTGGCCAGCATGATGGCGGGATCTAGTGGCAGGGCGCCCAAAAAGGGAATGCCCAAAGCCTCTGCCGTTGCCTGCGCCCCGCCATGGCCAAAAATCGGGGTATCCTGACCGCAATGGGAACAGTGAAACAGGCTCATATTCTCCACCATGCCCAACACCGGCACCTGCGTGCGTTGGAACATCGCCAAGCCCTTGCGCGCATCAATCAGCGCCAAATCCTGCGGCGTCGACACAATGATGGCGCCGTTCAGCGGCACCCGCTGCACCAGCGTCAGATGGGCATCGCCCGTGCCAGGCGGCATATCAACCACCAACAGATCCAGTGCAGGCCAATCGACATCACTAAACAGCTGTTGCACCGCCCCCATCACCATCGGGCCACGCCAAATAATCGGTTCCTGCTCAGGCACCAAAAATCCCATCGACATACAGGCCACCCCCGCAAAGGGTACCACCGACAGCCGCTGACGGGTCGGCTGCCCCTCATCCTTATGGGTGGCAAGCTTGGTGTCGGCTTGGCCAATCAGCCGCGGCAGACTGGGGCCATAGATATCCGCATCCAACAACCCGACCCGCCACCCCAATTGCCCAAAGGCAATCGCCAGGTTCAGCGCGGTGGTCGATTTCCCCACCCCGCCCTTACCGCTGGCCACCGCGATTACCCGCGCAATCTGGGGCGGCAGCAGGCTGGAACGGTTGGGTGGCGGCGTGGTTTTGGCAGGTGCGGGCGTGGACTTAATCGTCGGGGCAACAGCTTCCTGATGCGTATCCTGATGCATGGTCAGCGCCAGTTGAATGTGATGGTTGGGATATTGTTTCGTCAAAACCGCCAGCAGCGTCAGCCGCCAATCCTCCAACCGACTGCCCAGCCGCGCAACCTCTGGCGGCGGCACACTGACCAGCAGGCGCAGCTGGCCATCGCCATCGGCCAGATGTTCCAGCCGCGCATGGGCGGGCGATACACCATCCCCTAAGCTGCTGGCCGCCAGGATAGCCGTAATTTGCTCTTGCAGCTGGGGGGTGGGGTCAGGCATCGGCCAAGTCTAAAAAAAATATGGCTATAAAAAGCTGGCTCAACAGATCTTGTCATAAAACTTGTCAGCCATCGGCCTGGTCTTTATAGTGCCAAAGCAATCAATCGGCAATTGCCCTGACCATCAGCAATGGTGGATGGGATAATCGCCCCCACCCAACCGCACTAAAGACACTATCATGATCTGGAAACACATGAACAACCCCTGGGGGACTGGTAATGGTGGCAACCCTTGGGGAACAGGCAGCGGTGGCGGCAGGCGCCCTGAGGAGCCTCCCCGTCGCCCTGGTGGCGGTGGTGGTGGCAGTGGTGGCCCCGACCTAGAAGATCTGTTGCGCCAGCTGCAACTAAAGCTAAAGCCGTTATTTGCTGGCGGTGCAGGTGGTGGTGGTAGTAGCGCGGGCAGTGGCCGTCAGGGGCTGTTGCTGGCTGGCCTTGTGTTCCTGCTGCTGTGGCTCTCCACCGGGTTGTATCGGGTTCAGCCGGATCAGCAGGGCGTGGTGATGCGCTTTGGTGCCTATGTCCGCACGACCCAGCCTGGCTTGCGCTTTCACCTGCCCTATCCCATCGAATCGGTGAAGTTGCCCTATGTTACCCGCGAAAACCGCCTGGAAATCGGCTCGCGCCCAACCTCTGAAACGCGGCGCAGCAAGGATGCCAATCGTGATGATCGCGGCAGCAACATCATGCTGACCGGCGATGAAAATTTGGTGGATATTGATTTTACCGTCTTGTGGCGGATTGGCGACCCGGAAAAGTTTTTGTTCCGCCTGCAGGATCCCGAAAAAACCATTCAGATGGTGTCGCAAAGCGCGATGCGGGAAATTATCGGCCAAACCGCTATTCAAAAAGCCTTTACGGAGGGGCGCAACCGCATCGAAACCGATGTGCAGGCCTTGATGCAGCGCTTGATGGATGAATATCAAACGGGCATTACCATCAGCCAGGTGCAGTTGCAGGCGGTGGATCCCCCATCGCAAGTCGTCGATGCGTTTAATGAGGTGCAACGCGCCCGCGCCGATATGGAACGGATGGCCAATGAGGCTGAGGGCTATCGCAACGATATTCTGCCCCGCGCGCGGGGGGAGGCCGCCAAATTCCGTCAGGATGCCGCCGCCTATCGCGAACAGGTAATTAACGCCGCTAAGGGGGATGCCGAACGCTATCTTTCGGTTTACAACGCCTACAAATCCTCGCGGGAGGTTACACGGGAACGGATGTATCTGGAAACCATGGAGCAGGTGTTGAAAAACGCCCGCAAGGTGGTGGTGGATCCATCCTCATCCAGTCACGGGGTGGTTCCCTATCTGCCGCTGAACGGCCTGGGCAGCGGATCTGGCGCCGCATCGGCCAGCAACCCAGCCAAAACTGATGGAGGCCGCTAATGCCTAGGCAACAATTGATCGCTCTGTTTGCGGGTTTTGCCCTGTTGATTCTGGTCAGCAGCAGCTTGTTCACGATTCAGGAGACCGAACAGGCGCTCGTGCTGCAATTCGGTGAGGCCAAACGGGTCATCCAAACCCCTGGGCTTAAGGCAAAATTGCCTTGGGAGGAGGTGATGCGCTTTGACAAGCGGTTGCTGGATGTTGAACCGTCTGGCAAGCAAATCACCCTGGCCGACCAAAAACGGATTGAGGTGGATACCTTTGCCCGCTATGTCATTAAAGATCCGTTGAAATTTTTCCAAACCGTGCGGAATGAGAACAACGCTGATATTCGCCTTAGCAACATTATTGATTCCAGCGTGCGGCGGGTGTTGGGCAATGTCAGCCTATCCAGCGTGCTATCCGACGATCGCGTGCGGATTATGGCCGATATCCGTGGCGAGGTTGGTGAGGCCAGCCGCCCCTTGGGTGTGGAAATTGTCGATGTGCGGATTCGCCGTGCCGATCTGCCGCAGGAAACCAGTCAGGCTATTTATAACCGCATGATCAGTGAGCGGGATCGTGAAGCCAAAGAATTTCGGGCTAAGGGCGCGCAAATGGGGGCAGAAATTCGTGCCAATGCCGACCGCGAACGCACCATTTTGTTGGCTGAGGCTACCCGCGATGCGCAAAAACTGCGCGGTGAGGGCGATGCCGAGGCGATTAAGCACTACGCCGACGCCCTGAACATTGATCCAGAATTTTACAGCTATTACCGTTCGTTGGAGGCGTATCGCAACAGCCTGGCCAATAGCGATACCAGCCTTATCCTGTCCCCCAACAGCCGATTCTTTAAGTTCATGGATCAGGGCGGCGGTAAGAAGTAGGTTGCTAAGCTAAGGTAAGGTAACGGCGGATCTTACTTCGCTGTCATACTACCCTTTTCATCAACTAAATTGTTGGGTTGCTTCCACTTAACGGCAACGCCTGCAGGGTGGCCAATTCAGCCTCAGCATCGGCGGCATTTTGCAAATGCACGCTGCGCAAGCGGGCTTGGCGGGCAAAGCCGGCACAGGCTTTTTCATATTGCGCCAACCACCCCAACCCCGCCAACAGGGTTGGGCGATGGGTGGGATATTGTCGCCAGCCTTCCAAACATTTGCTTAGGCGGGCGGGTTGTTGCAACACCGCGCCGCCCATAAGCCCCTGTTGATGCTGTTCCCACAGAATTTCTGCCCGCAACAGCTCCAGGGTGGCGGCCTCATGACGCAGCAGCGGGGTGCTTAGCAGTTCGATGGCCTGGTTAATCGCCTGCCACGCTTGATCCAACCACGCCTGCTCAGCGTTCAGCTGGTACAGATTTAACGCGGCCTTGGCCAGTTGCGCCGATAGGCAGGCACGCAGAAAAAACTGTTCCGACGGAATGGCGTGTTTCAATCCCTCCTCACAGGCGCTGACCGTTCGCAACAGCCATCGTTGGCCGCGATAGGCCTGACCACGCAGCATGGCGATGCGGCCAATCGACAGCTCAACCCCATACCAGGCATCGTCATCGCCGCCCTGACTCGCGCTGTCGCGCATATCGTCGGCCGACCGCATGAACGGTTCCATCACATCCCAATCATCGGGAAATTGCCAATCGGCGGGCGCGGCCGCCATCAGCAGCAGGGATAGCAGCTGGATCCAGGTCAGACTGAACCCCAGTGGTACAAACAGCTGCCCCGTAAGGGTGGCAAAATTGACCGCGGGCAAGGCCTGCAACCGATTGGCGGGCAGAAATTGTGGGCTTATGCCAATGATTTTCAGCCATACCCCGCCGTTTTCGTCATCGACGCGCCCCGTCACCAAAATCTGTGCCCCCTGCTGCTGCAACCATTCATCCATCGCCAACTGCTGCCGTGGCAAAAACAACTGACCAGGATTGAGCAGGGGGGGCGGCGAGTTACCAAAGCGGCTGAAGTAGCGCTTAACGCCCACCATCCCCTGCGCCTGCAACGCCCGTTGCAACCGTCCAGCGTGCAGATCGCCTGGATCCTGCTCAAAGCTGTGCAGCAGGATTTGCAGTCCGCTCCAGCAGGGGATATCCAACCGATTGCCCGCCCACAAATTGCCGACAAATTCCCGCAACCAACTTTTGGCATCACGCGCCCGTTGCCCTACAGCCTGCATCAAGAGCTGTAGTTTTTGGTCAATGCTGGGGGGGAAAAGCCACTTCATAGCCGCGATTGTTAACCGATACCGCGCCCGAAGCAAGCAGGGCGGCACTTTCTACAGTGAAATGACTATAGCGCGTGCATTATCCGCCAAGATGGGTTAAGGGTTATGGCCGTTATCATAATACCTTAGTGAGATTGCCCCTATGCGCGCCTATTCCAAAAAAACCATCATCGCCGCCGCCGAAATCCTGTTGGAGTTTGAGGATTCATCGCCGCCGATGGATCGCCTGTTGCATCACTACTACAAAGAGCGGCGGTGGCTGGGCGGTGGTGATCGCCGTGCGATTGGTGAGGTGGTCTATGGCGTGATGCGCCAACACGCGCTGCTGGACTGGTTGTTGGGGCAGGTTGGCATTGCGCAGGAGATGGGACATCGCCTAGGGCTTTGGCTGCTGCTGCAAAGCAATGCTAGGGCGGCTTCGGGCGATGACAGCGGCCCCACCCTGGATCTGGCCTGGTATTTGGAGAAGTTGCACGATGCGCCCCTCGGGGATCTGTTGGAAAAATTTGCGGCGGCGGCGGCCATCACCGATACCCCCCCCGATTGGGTACAGGGCAATTGCCCCGAATGGCTGGTGCCCAGACTGCAACAGGCTTTTGGCGATAATCTGGCGGCAGAGCTTAGCGCCCTTAACCAAGAGGCGGGCGTCGATTTGCGCGTCAATATCCGCCGTGGCAGCCGCAGTGACTGGCTGAATCAATTTCTGACCACCGGGTGGGAGGCTGAGGCAACGCCGCTGAGCCCGATTGGTATCCGACTGCCCCTGCGGTTCAACTTTAATGACCTGCCCGCTATCCGCGAAGGCCTGCTGGAGGTGCAGGAGGAGGCCGCGCAGCTGGCCGCTGTGTTGGTGGGCGCAGAGCCTGGCATGCGGGTGTTGGATCTGTGCGCGGGCGCAGGCGGTAAGGCGCTGGCACTGGCCGACTTTATGGAGGGTAAAGGGCAACTGCTGCTGACCGATATCAGCGAGGCTAAGCTGAATCGCGCTGGTCAACGATTGGCGCGTGCCGATGCCCAAAATGCCCAAAAACGCCTGCTAACGGGCATTACCGACCCGTGGCTAAAGCGGCAGGCTGGCAAGTTTGACAGGGTGCTGGTTGATGCGCCCTGCAGCAATTTGGGCACTTGGCGGCGCAACCCCGATGCCCGTTGGCGATTGAATGAGGCCGATATCACCGACCTGGTCGAACGGCAACGGCAATTGTTAACGGTGGCGGCAACGCTGGTTAAGCCTGGCGGGCGGCTAATCTATGCCACCTGCTCCCTCCTGCCCGAGGAAAATCAGGAACAGGCGGCCTGGTTCACGCAGGAAATGGCCGCACTAGGCTATCAGCCGCTGACGCTGACCGACTGGCTGGCCAACACCGCGCAGCTGACCGCTGAGGTTCGTCGTGAGATTCTGAAAGGGCAGGATGAAACAGCAGGGATTCAGCTGACGCCCGCGCGGCACGGCACCGATGGCTTCTATGTCATGGCCTGGAGCCGCGATGAGGCTGCCGCAGCCGCTGCCGATGTCGATGCGGCAGCAGACGATGAGCTGGATGATGAGGTACAGGTGGAGGTAGTCGATTAAGGGGCTGGGGGAGCCGCAGCCAGCTCTAACGCTGGTGCTCCTGCCGACAGTCGAGATGCTCATTGTAGCGTTCCAACAATTCGCCAGCTAGTTTCTGCGCTGTCTCCTCAAAAAATCCAACATCATCTGCGCCAGGTTTCTCATCTCCAAAAAAGCGGGAAATCGGCTTATATTTATTATTGTCTATAAATAGTGCATATTTTGGTGTTTTGATTAAGGAAGCCCATTGGATTAACACACTATCTTGAACACTAGACTGCCGCGACCTCTCCTGCAAAATAGCCAACCGATCGATCAATTTTTGCTGAGAAGGGTATAAACCATTGCGACACGATGCCGCTGCGGTCATGCTGATAGCAAAAACCAAGAGAGATTCTGGACCATTTTTTAAAATAAAATGCTCTGCATACTTACAAACAGCCTCAACATTCCAAGATTTTTTCATCTATTTCTTTGCTCCCAACAAGCTTGAAGTTCATTGGCTATCTTATGTACGCTTCTCAAAAAAAAAATTTGTCTTTTTTTATCTGCGAATAAATATTTTGATTCTACAGTTCCACCATAAACATGAAAAAACTGTGGATCATTATTTATTATTTTAGAAACGCAGCCCCAGAAAGGACTTAGCGGGAATCCTTCCCGATTGCTCCGTTCATTTGCTACCGTCAAAATATCCAAAAATTGCTGAGCTATAGAACACTGATTATGAATTGAAGACGTTGTTTCATTTGTACCCTTTAAAAAATCATCAAGCGAAAAAATAATATTTGCAGTCGATTCTCTTATTTTTTCTTCCAAAGCCCTGCTATTACCGTAGCGTATTACGACGCATTCACTGGTTGCTGGAATAATTCCTGGCACCAATTCAAACGCAACAGTTTTTAAACACAGCCTAGCATCTTCCATGAACAACTTTATATTGCTAAAAATACTCATCACTATCTCTTAAATTTAAATTTTATAACAGATAAAATATCAAAAAATAAAATTATGTCAAGAGGAAGAGCAGCAGGTGTATAGGTTCAGTACATAGGGGGCTGGAGGAGGGGTGGGAAGGAAGAATGAATATAGTGGAGAGGGGTGGCGCCTTGCAAGGAAGAATGGGGGCGGCCAGGCTCGCCCAACACAGATCAGAACAAAAACAGAGCAGAGCAGATTGTCGACACCTATTGAAACGTTAGCCAGCCAAGATCCCATAAGACAGGTTGTATTTGGAGAGGGCGAGGGTGAGATTGGCTCTGAAGGCGGTGATGGAGTCGGTTGTTTTAGAATGATTTCATAACGGTAATAGGTAGCGCGGCTGATGCCGACAATCGTCTAGCAGAATGCATTGGCATGGCCTGCAGCCTTGAGTTTTCGCCATTTTTGTACCGATGGCTCGCATTTTTTGCGATGCTCCTCACATTTTTGTTGCGACAAACTATAGGCGCTTAGCCTATAAATGTTTTTGTGCAAGCTTTTGATTTGCATAAAAAGACTCCTCTGGTTTGGGTTTCAACGTCCCTTCCGTCAAGTCTTTTTTGCCGTAAAAAGCAAAAAACGGGTGAGGAAAGCCGTGATAAGTCTACGACTTACCAACGCTTGCCTATCCCACCACCACCATCACGTCTCACATCTATCTGAACTTGGACAACTTATACAACACCACCCCCTTGTCATTTGGCGGCGGCTGCGCCAAATTGATCGGTGGTTGTTGGCGTTTTGTGGAATGCGAATGGCCAGTCCCCCCTTCCCCACCGCCTGCGATCCCTGCTGGGCGCGGGTTTACCGAATGGAACAAAGGTTGTCGATGCGTATCGTCCTTAAGCTTGCTGATGTCACCCGCCTGATGCCCCGCGCCCTGTTGACCCTGGGGCTGGTGGTGGCGGCGTTATCCCTTAGCCCTCAGATGGCCAGGGCGGGTGCGGGCGAAAGCTTTGCCCCGCTGGTGGAAAATTTGTTGCCCGCGGTGGTCAATATTTCAACCGTCCAGAATGCCAAAGACTTGCGGGCACAGGCCGACCCGCAGCAGCAGGTGTTGCCCCCCATGCCGTTTCCCCCCGGTTCGCCCTTTGAGGAGCTGTTTCGCAACTTTTTTGATCAGCAGCAACAGCGGCAACAGCGCCCCGTCAATTCCCTGGGATCGGGCTTTATCATTGACCCCAGCGGGATTGTGGTGACCAACAACCATGTGATTGCCGATGCCGATGTGATTAATGTCACCCTGCAGGACAACACGTCGCTTAAGGCGGAAATTATTGGCCGCGACAAAAAGGTTGATTTGGCGGTGTTAAAGGTCAAATCCGATAAGCCGCTGCCCTTTGTGCGGTGGGGCAATTCGGATACGGCGCGGGTCGGCGATTGGATTCTGGCCATCGGCAACCCCTTTGGCCTGGGCGGCACCGTGACAACCGGCATTGTGTCGGCGCGCGCCCGCAACATTAACTCAGGCCCCTATGACGATTTTATCCAAACCGATGCCCCCATCAATCGGGGCAATTCGGGCGGCCCCATGTTTAACATGCAGGGCGAAGTGGTGGGGATTAACAGCGCGATTTTCTCACCCTCAGGCGGCAGCGTGGGGATTGGCTTTGCGATGCCATCAGCCCTGGCCAAACCCGTGGTTGACCAGCTGCAAAAATTTGGCAAGGCTAAGCGCGGCTGGCTAGGGGTGCGGATTCAGGCGGTGACACCCGAAATTGCCGAAAGCCTTGGCCTGACTAAGCCGCGCGGGGCATTGGTTGCCAATGTTAGTGAGGGGGGGCCCGCGGCAGCTGCCAAGATTCAGGCGGGCGATGTGGTGCTGAATTTTGACGGCAAAGATATTACCGAAATGCGCCGCCTGCCCCGCTTGGTCGCCGAAACCGCGATTGGCAAGCGGGTGGATGCCACCGTTTGGCGCAAGGGGCAAGAGGTCAAAACCCATTTGGTGGTTGGCGAATTGCCCGACAAGGAAGATGGGGATGAGGTCGGTCAAAAAGCCCCCGATAAAAACGAAGGCTTAAAGGCGCCCAACCCCGCCGCCGTCCGTGTATTGGGGATGAATCTGGTACCGCTGACGCCTGAGGGACGCGCAAAGTTCAAACTGGATGCTGAGGCCAAGGGCGTGTTAATCGACAGCATTGCCCCCGGCGGGGCGGCGGCGGAACGCGGCCTGCAGCCAGGTGATGTGCTGTTAGAGGTAGCGCAGCAGGAGGTCACCACGCCGCAACAGCTGGCCGACAAAATTAAGGAAGCCCAGGATAGCGGCAAGAAATCCGTGCTGCTGCTGCTGAACCGTGGCGGCGACCTGCGTTTTGTTGCGCTGAAGCTGGATGAAAAGCCCGCGCCAAAGCCGTAGCCTTTGGGTTGCGATTCACCCTGTTCGATACGCCGCGTTAGGGCGAGCCATCCAACCATGCTAACCACCCTGAAACTGCTAGCGTTTCGCAACCATGCCCATACCAGCCTGACGGGCTTGGGGCGGATGGTCGCCCTGGTCGGGGCTAATGGCGCGGGCAAAACCAATTTGTTAGAGGCGGTATCGCTGTTTGCCCCTGGCCGTGGGTTGCGCGGCGCGGCGGCGGAGGATTTTGGCAGGGCGGAGGAGGCAGGCACAGGCGGCGGATGGGGCATCAGCGCCCTATTGCACAGCGGCCATGACTATACAGAGCTGCACACCGGCATCCGCCCCGCCGATACCTTAAGCGCCAGCACGACGTCCGCCGCAGCTGTATCAGAGGGGGGCGATAGCGGCAAAGACAGTGTAAAGCGCCGCCAGATTCTGGCCGATGGCAAGGCGATTAGCCAAGCCGATTTGCTGGATCAGCTGCATATCCACTGGCTAACCCCCGCCTATGACCAGCTGCTGGTTGGCGCGGTGGGGGATCGCCGCCGCTTTCTGGATCGCCTGGTTTTCGGCCTGTTCCCCCAACATTTGCGCGGACTGAACCGCTATGAGCATGGGTTGCGCGAACGGATGACGCTGTTACGCCACCCCAGCCCCAATGGCCGCTGGCTGGACGCGGTGGAGGCCAAGCTGGCGGAAAATGCCCTGGCGATTGCCGCCGCCCGCCTGGAGGTGGCAACCCGCCTTAACCGGCTGTTGGCCGAACAGCGCGATGGGTTTTTGCAGGCGCGGCTTAGCCTGAACGGCATGGTGGAACAGGCGCTGGCCACAGGGCAAACCGCCCTAGCGGTGGAGGAGGCGTTGCGTGCCGCCATGAGCCAGGCGCGTGCCAATGATGCGGCGCAGGGCATCAACAGCCATGGCGTGCATCGCAGCGATCTGGTGGTCAGTGATGCGGCGGGCAATCGCCCGGGGGCGCGCTGTTCAACGGGCGAGCAAAAGGCGCTGATGTTATCGCTGACGCTGGCCTATATGCGGCTGGTCACCACCGACAGCGCCAAACCCGCCCTGCTGCTGTTGGATGAGGTGGTGGCGCATCTGGACGCACGGCGGCGGCGGGCGTTGGGGGAACAGCTGGCCGACCTGCCCTGTCAACTGTGGCTGACCGCCACCGATGCCAGCTTTTTTGACGGCTGGCCAGGCGATACCAACCAGTTTTTTGCGGTTGACGATGGCAGAGTTACTTGACGTTCCCCAAGAAAGACAAAACAATCACGGCCATGACGATGTTGTCCTTGCTTGCTGATACAATCTTGCTGGTGCACCTGCTGTTTGTCGCGATCGTTGTTTTAGGTGTCCCGTTGATTCTTGCAGGCAAATGCCTGGCTTGGCCGTGGATAAGTCGCCCTTGGCCAAGAATTGTTCACCTTGCGATGATTTTATTTGTAGTGGCAGAGTCTTTTATAGGGGTTTCTTGCCCTCTTACTGTCTGGGAAGACAACTTGCGCGATCGCCTTGGCCAACGACGCTATGGAGAAACGGGATTAGTCGCGACATATGTTCATGATATTCTTTTCTATGATTTTGCCCCGTGGGTTTTTACCGCAATCTACGTTATTTTTTCATTGTTGGTGTTGAGCCTCTTTTGGTTGGCACCAATCAAATGGACAAGAAAATCGGAAAACATTTAAAATGCATCCCACAATAGAAAATTCGCTTATTGCAATTTGGATAATATTTTTCTTATCGTATGCATTGATATTTTTCTTGCATAAATTTGCAAAAATTAAAAATTATGACGATATATTTGTAAGAACAAAAAGTTGGTTTTTTTTAATTTTAATTTTTTCAGCAATTATTTTTGCAAAAAAATCTTTAGCTATATACATCTTAGCATTTATCAGTTTTTTAGCCTTCAAAGAATTTATTTCTCTGGTTCCAAACAGAAAATCGGATAGACGCATCCCTCTTTGGGCTTATCTTTCGATACCCATACAGTACTATTGGGCTTCTATAACTTGGTATGGAATGTTTATCGTCTTCATTCCCGTATATATGTTTGCTTTGATCGCCTTTCGCATGGTGATCACGCAACAAACAGAAGGGTTCTTACGCGCTATCGGTATCTTACACTGGGGTCTTATGACCACAGTATTTTCTCTTAGCCACTTAGCTTATCTGTTAATGTTACCAGATCGTGTAAGCAGTCCGACCGGTGGAACGGGATTTTTACTCTATCTAGTTTTTTTAACGCAGTTCAATGATATAGCTCAATACATCACGGGCAAAACTTTTGGAAAACGCCCAATCTTGCCAAGAATTAGCCCCAAAAAAACTTGGGAGGGTTTTTTGGGAGGCTGCATAGCAACCACAGCGGCAGCTCTATTGATCGCACCATTCTTGACCCCTTTTGATTGGCAAAAAGCTCTTTTATCAGGATCTCTGATTGCTTTGGCTGGCTTTGCTGGCGATGTAACTCTTTCCGCCATCAAACGCGATATCGGTGTAAAAGATATGAGCAGTATGATTCCTGGTCATGGCGGAGTAATGGATCGAATGGACAGCCTAACATTCACCGCGCCTCAGTTTTTTTATTTTGTGTGCTACTTTTATGGCTATTAATGCGTCAAAATACATTTTTTCAATAGTTACAAAAATATTTGTTTTTGTTTTTATTGGAGTCAATGTCCGCAGAAAAAATCTGATTCCTAATAATGGTCCAGCAATTGTTGTTGCAAATCATAACAGTCATTTAGACACTATTGTTTTGATGAGCCTTTTTTCGCTATCAAAAATCCACTTAGTACGACCAGTCGCTTCGGCAGAATATTTTCTAAAAAACCGTTTTTTATCATGGCTTACCACAAGGGTAATTGAGATTATTCCTCTGGAGCATGGCAAAGCCTCCAAAGACTTTAATCCCCTAAGTGCGGCTGTTGATGCTCTACAGCAAAACAAAATCCTAATTTTTTTTCCAGAAGGTACCCGTGGTGAACCAGAAAAAATTGTTCGTTTGCAAAAGGGTATTGTGCATTTAGCTTCTTACTGTCCAAAAGTGCCAATAACACCAGTATTTATTCATGGTCTAGGAAAAACACTGCCAAAGGGTGAGCGTGTGTTCGTGCCGTTTTTTTGCGATATTTTCGTTGGAGACCCCATGTTTTTTGAAGAAGATAAACATGCCTTTCTGAACAATCTTACAGAAACATTCAAAAACTTAGCAACAGAGGGGCACTTTCATGACTGGGAATAAATCACCACAAGCACCGAATAGGCGCCCCATCAAATTTAGATCATCCCCCTTTGCTCAATCTGCAGCATCTTGGCTGGCTCACAAGCGCGTAACACCCAATCAGATCTCATTAGCCAGTATAGGTTTTGCAGGGCTAGCAGCGGTATGCCTTGTGCTGGCACCCTATACGACGGGTTTTTCCGCCGTCTTTTTGATGTTATTGGCTGCCATCTTTATTCAAAGCCGCCTGTTGTGCAATTTGTTGGATGGTATGGTTGCCATTGAATTCGCTCAGGAAACCCCTAGCGGAAGTTTATTTAATGACGCGCCAGATCGATTGTCGGATAGCCTAATTCTGATCGCTGCGGGTTACGCCACAACCGATATAGCTGGGGTTACGTTTTGGGGATGGGCGGCGGCTTTATCCTCCGTGATGACTGCCTATGCGCGCACATTATGCGCCAGTGCTGGTGCGCCCATGCGATTTCAGGGGCCAATGTCAAAATCTCACAGAATGGCTCTGATTACCCTGGCATGCTTGCTAACCGCTTGCGAAACTTTGCTAGCAGTTGGTCACTACAGTTTTTTTGTTGCGCTGCTGATTACAACGATTGGTAGCTTAATAACCACTTGGCGACGACTTAGAGACGGATATATGTTCTTACAAAACAAGCACTAAACTGCTAAGCGCGGCGCGGTGAAATCGCGTGCCAGCAGATAGATTTCGCGGGATTCGCGGCGGCTGGCCTCTGGCTTAACAAAATCCACCTGGCGAAAGCGTTTTTGCAGCTCGACCTTAAAGGGCATTGCATCGCTGCCCTGAAAAATTTTGACCAGGAAGAATCCGCCCGCCGCCAGACAATCATGCGCCAGCTCCAACGCCTCCTCAACCAGTGCCATGATTTTCAGGTGATCGAGATCGGGATGGCCGCTGGTGTTGGGTGCCATGTCCGACAGGATGCCATCAACCCGCCCGCCGTTCAACATATCCAAAATCTGGCGCACCATGGCGGGATCGCCGATATCGCCCTGCAACGTGCGCACGCCCGGAAACTCCGCCATTTCCAGCAGGTCGAGGGCGATTAACAGGCCGCCTGTATCCTGTGGCCTAACCCGTTGCAACACCACCTGGCACCAACCGCCTGGCGCGGCGCCCAAATCCAACAACCGTTGACCAGGCTTTAACAGGTGATAGCGATCATCCATCTCAACCAATTTATAGGCGGATCGGGCGATATACCCCTCCTTCTTGGCCTTTAAGACAAAGGGATCCCGCGCCTGCCGCTGCGTCCAAGGATTTTGCGGCGCGGCTTTTTTGGCGGGTGCGGGTTTGCTGGGGGGGGGCATTGTTGATTAAACCGTCACAAGTTTGGTCATGATTAAAAAATTCCTGAGTTCCTCATCCCGCTCTGCCAATAGCTGAAGAACGTCCAACCCATATCCAAATTTTTCGCGAAGCTGAAAAGCGTTCAATCTGGCCTTGTCATATCCTGACCATAGTTCCTGAATAAGGCTTCCCACCCTTTGGCTATCAAGCTGTTGCTGCTTATACTTGCTATGCAACCTGCATAACACCCCTTCAAAATTGGGTTCTTGCAAAATTAGGGTGAAACCCGCGCTTTTGGCGTCTTGACGGAATGTTTCTAAGGATGGGTTGTCTGGACGATCGTTATCGATCAAGAGAAAAGCATGGACAAATTTTGCTCTCTTTCTAGCTTCTGCAAGTTTTCTGTTCGCCTTTTCTAACATAGATTTTTGCGAACCACCCCCCATGTCTGCAGATTCTAGGTGAACAGGCTTTCTATTTTCCTTCGCAAGCTGATTTAACCAAGCCACAAAAGCCATTTCTCCCTTACCCTCACAGGCAACCCAAAAGGTTTTTTTGGGGGGGATTGGGGATATTTTGTTGCGCGCCATAACGATTAACCGATGTTGGGAATCGCACCCAATACCCCAGCCATGTATTTTTTCGCCAAATCGGGCTCACGCCGCAACCCCTGAATATCTTTGGCTCCATAAATTTTGGTTTCGCCATTTGCGTATTTTTCGGTGAAAAACACCTGCTCCTTCTCCAAATCCTGCAGAAAGCTGGTGTTGTGAGCGGTAAATAACAACTGAGCCTGGTGTTTATTTGTGTTTTTGTCGTAAAACCACTGAACAATCTCATAAACCAATTTTGGATGCAGGTTACATTCCAATTCATCAATGGTCGCGATGCTTCCTGTTTCTAATGCAAAAAACACTAATGGGAAAACACCGACAAAACTTTTGGTTCCTGCCGACTCCTCATTCCAAAAAATATCATGATCCAATCCCTCATGCGTGAATCTAGCTCGCAGTCCGTTAGAACTAGCTTCAATAACCATCTGACGCAAACCAAAATCGATTCGTCGCAATTGATCATTCAACCGTTCAAGAGCCAATGGATTTATATGATAAAATTTTAAAATATCCTCATGCGTAATTGGTATTGCAATATTGCTTTGAACGGTTATCAAATCTTTTCGAATTTTTAGCATCAACGGATGATTTAATTGGGCAAGGGTGCTGATGACACTGCTGTTAGGCCTAATCGATGCAATTTTTGGATCGCCAGCACGAACATCCATTTCTTTAGAGAATTTAATGTCTTGACCAGTCCGCTCAAACAACATGCGGGGTCGCCCCTGAGGGAACCAATGCAGCGCTTCATAGACAACATGATCTGCCATTTTTTTCCCTGGCTCGTGCCCAATGTGAAGGTCGTAACGGAACCAGTGGGATTTTGACAAATTACCAGTTTTTTCAGCCTCGGCTATCGCTTCTTCAGACAACTCACTTTCGGGAACCATCCAATCGGCATCAAATTCTACACTAATTTTGCTGGGTTTTGCCCAACTGTCTAACTGCAGAAAGGGCAAAAAATCTGGAATAGCGGCCTCTGGCGCGTAAGCAAAAAAACTGTTAGCACCAAACCGTGCTAACGCACCGATAGCGCGCAGAACCGTTGTTTTCCCCGAAGCATTTGCGCCATAAAATCCTACCACGGCGGGCAAACGATCCCCATCCCCCGTGCGCGATAGCAAAAAGTTATCAGATTCAGGCGCGTTTTTGGGCACCAGAAAATCAATGACC
>VEQJ01000145.1 GCA_018883285.1 Alphaproteobacteria bacterium | reverse complement strand
CGCGTGACCATCTGGGATGAATGGGCGGATGAACAGGGCAATCTGGGTCCTATTTATCGCCAGCACTGGCGGGATTCTGGGGGCGAAACCCTGGGCAAGGGCAATGGGATTGACCAGATCACCGCCCTGATAGACAGGTTGCAACGCGATCCTGACAGCCGCCGCCACCTGGTTTGCGCCTGGAACCCGTTGGCCTTGGCGCAGATTCAAAAATCGCCGCCGCCCTGCCACGCGCTGTTCCAATTTTTTGTTGCCGATGGCCGCCTATCCTGCCAGCTGTATCAACGTAGCGCCGATATGTTTTTGGGCGTGCCGTTTAATATCGCCAGCTATGCCCTGCTGACCCTGATGATTGCCCAGGTTTGCGGGTTGCAACCTGGTGAATTCGTGCATTGTCTGGGCGATGCCCACATCTATCTAAACCATCTGGAACAGGTGGATTTGCAGCTTAGCCGCGACATACGCCCCTTTCCCACCATGCGGCTGAACCCCGCCCGCCAGAATCTGTTCGACTTTGTCTATGAGGATTTTACCCTAAGCGACTACAACCCGCATCCGCGCATTGCCGCCCCGATTGCGGTTTAGAGCGTTTACGGAAAAAGGGCAGGATAGAATAAGGGTAGGCTAAAGCGTTTTCGCTAAACCGCCTTGCGATCCACCATCACCACCGCTTCGCCTTCCAACACCACCTTATCGGCGACGCTGACGCTGGTGGCCAGGGTTACGCGCCGCTTTTCTTGGTCAATCGCGGTCACCACCACCTGCGCGGTAGCCTCATCCCCCAGCTTGACTGGCGCCCGAAACTTCAGGCTTTGGCTAAGGTAAATCGCACCAGGCCCGGGCAACTTGGTACCCAACACCGCCGAAATAAGGCCAGCGGTTAAGATGCCATGGGCAATGCGGCCACCAAACATGGTGGTTTTGGCGTAATCCTCATCCAAATGGACAGGATTGATATCGCCAGAAACTTCGGAAAATTTGATGACATCCGCCTCACTGATGATACGACTCAGGCTGGCACTCTGCCCCTCGCTTAAGTCTTCCAGGTAAAAACCGTGCAAATTGGTGGTCATGGCAACATCCATCCGTAAAAGAAAAACACCCTAATCCCTTACCCCATTTTGGCGCCTTAGTCCAACATCATGACAGGCTTTTGTGCGCCCGTTTGTTGTTGGCCGTCTTTTGGCCTTAATTTCCAACAAAAATCAGGTTATGGTAGCGTCCACAAACAGTGCTAAGCTGTTTTGACTGTTTTGTTGCCACCACCGCCTGTATCCTGATTGGAGTTGATGATGCCTACCCCGAACCCGCTTACCGTAGCCAACAGCGTACAAACGACTCAAGCCGCCGCGATTGCCCCCGCCCACAGCCTATCCCCGTGGGAGCTGTTTTTGCAGGCCGACATTGTGGTGAAATCGGTGATGTTGGCGTTAGTGCTGGCCTCAATCTGGTGCTGGGCGATTATTCTGGATAAATATGTGCGCCTGAAAAGGGTGCAGGCGCAGGCCGATAAATTTGAGGAAGGGTTTTGGTCAGGCGGCAGTCTGGAGGAGTTGTTTGACCGCATTGGCCATAAGCCTGCCGACCCGATGACCGCTGTTTTTGCCGCCGCCATGCGGGAATGGCGCCGTACCATCAATCGCGGCGTGACGGAGGTGCAAAAAATCCGAACCAGCCTGCAACAACGGATTGAGCGGGTGATGGGCGTGACCATCCAGCGGGAGATGGAGGGGTTGGAGCGTTTCATGGGCTTTTTGGCCACTGTTGGCTCCGCCGCCACCTTTATTGGCCTGTTCGGCACGGTTTGGGGGATTATGAACAGCTTTCAGGCGATTGCCGGATCCCAGAACACCAGCCTGACCGTGGTGGCGCCGGGGATTGCCGAGGCGCTTTTTGCCACCGCCATCGGCCTGATTGCCGCCATTCCCGCGATGGTGGCCTATAACAAATTTTCGGCCGATCTTAATCGATTCGGGGCGCGCCTGGACAATTTTGCCATAGAATTTGGTGCGATTCTGTCACGCCAGCTGGAGGATAAATAGATGGCGGGCGGCCTGATGGGCAGCGGGCGTGGCCGTAACAGCCGCAAACGTGGGCTGGTCGCGGAGATTAACGTGACGCCGTTGGTTGATGTGATGTTGGTGCTGTTGGTTATCTTTATGGTGACCGCCCCGCTGGTGACCGTATCGGTGCCTGTTGATCTGCCCAAAACCAAGGCGGCGGGCAGCAACCAATCGGATGAACCGCTGGTGGTGTCCATCAACAACAAGGGCAAATTGTTCTTGCAGGACAGTGAGGTGGAGCCCGCCATTCTGATCAGCCGCCTGAAAGCCATCACCAAAGAAAAAAGCGATACCCGCATTTTTGTGCGGGGGGATCGCGCCATCAACTATGGCCGCATCATGGAGGTGTTGGGAACCTTGCAGCAGGCAGGCTTTAGCAAAGTCGCCCTGGTCGCGCAGCAGCCTGATGCTACCAACGCGGCAACGGGTGGTGAGCCCGCCGCATCCCCAACGCCCGCTGCCGCCACAGCTGGTGCCGGAGCCAACAAGCCTTAGGCGGGCAAGAAAGGGGGGTTATCATGCGCGCACACCAAGACCTGCTGCCCATCGCCTTAATCGGCTCTGTCATCCTGCATCTATTGCTGATGCTGGCGGCGGTTTTTGGCTTGCCTGGTGTGCAGCTATCACGGCCTGAAGTGCAACCAACCTTTGTGGTTGATATCGAACTGCCACGGGTCGCGATCAGCAATCCGCCAAAGGCTAAGGGCACGCCCGATGCCCAGGATTCTAAGGCTCCCCCCACTGATCAGCCGCCCAAACCGACCCCGATGCCGCCCCCACCGCCGCCGCCCGCCGCTAAGGAGGAGCCTAAGCCCGAAGCGCCCAAGCCTGAACCCGTGAAGCCCGCCGCCAAACAGCCTGAGCCAGAGGATGAAGTGGAGTCTTTGAAAAAACTGCTGGCTGAAAAGGCCAAAGAGCGCAAGGCGCAAGAGGAAAAAGAAAAGAAGAAAGAGGAGCAGAAAAAGGAGGAAGCGAAGAAGCCTGAGCCCCCCAAACCTGACCAAGCCAAAAAGCCAGAACCCAAAAAGCCCGATGATCCCTTTGCCGACAACATTCTGAAAACCCTGTCGCAGAAAAAACCACCGCCCGCCCCCAATAAGGGTGAGGTTGATGGGGTGGCGCGGGTTAAGGGCAACGCAGTGCACCGCGACAGCCTGCCCGTTGGCTTTTCCGACCTTGACCTGATTCGCAAACAGATTGAGCCATGCTGGAACGTTCCCGCCGGTGCCCGCTATGCCGAGGATTTGGTGGTAACGGTAGAGGTGGAGTTGGATCAAACGGGTGAGGTGCGATCGGCCATTATCAGCGATCGGGCGCGCGCCGATAGGGATCCCGCCTATCGCACCGCCGCCGAAAGTGCCCGCCGCGCCGTATGGTCTTGCAGCCCGCTGAAACTGCCCCCCGAAAAATATGAGGATTGGAAAAAAATCACCCTGACCTTTGATCCAAAACAGGTGTTGGGTTTTTAGGATCTATCAATCTTTACCTCTCGTTTTTTTTATCAGTGTGTAAAAGAGACTGAAGGCAATAACCTAGGCGATCAACTAAGCTATCAAAGTGCCACTCATTCTCAGTTGGTCGTGAAATCAGACCGCGCCTGGCATCATGGACAAGATTTACCGTATAATCTTGTACAAGTTCCAACCAGGTCGGTGGTCGTGTGCTGTAGCTGTCACAGCTGCCCTTACCATCATCATGAAATTCCATCCGTAACCCACGCAACTGTAGGGGCGTTGGACTCTCCCTAAACACACTCAACCGCTCCAACGCCGCCCGCTGCGGATAATCCTCTGGCAATGATTTGGCAAGCTGCAGACAGGCCTGCTGCCAATTGAGGCCATCCTCCTCCGTAGCTCTGAACGCATCAGCCAAAAGACTATGCGTGTGAATAGCGGCACTTTCGCCAATATACGGGCGCGCATCCGCGGGAATCTGATCGTAACTCGTATATTCTACACCAGTCAACACATGACATGCTTCGTGGAACAGATCGGAGGACAGGCGTCCTGCGATATAACCTCGATCCAAGCCCTCATGATTTTGCCAAGCCTGAACCAATTGACCTGCTAAACGAACAGTTTTGCGCACAGTTGTCACGACACCTC
>VEQJ01000144.1 GCA_018883285.1 Alphaproteobacteria bacterium | reverse complement strand
GCCCTATAACGTGCAGGTGGTGACCGAAGTGTTTAAGCCGCTGCGCCGGGGACGCTATCGGATTGAGCAGGTGATACGGGTGACGATTCCCCGCCATCAGGCGATGGTGGTTGGGCATCAGGGCGATATGGTGCGTCGCATCGGCCTGCGTGCCCGCCTGGGCATTCAGGCGGCGATGGAGATGGATTGCGATCTGTTCCTGCGCGTGCTGGTCGCCAAAAAGGGAACGCAGGGCTAATCGCGCCGCCATCTTGGCTTTTTTGCTTAGACGTTCGCCATGGCCGCTTACGTTTCCCGCTCCCGCGCTGATAGCGGCTTGCTGGTGGGCAGGGGCTTATGATAGCTAGGCGGACTGGCATGGCCTTGTTTGGCCTTGTTGGCCTTATCAAACTGCTTCGGCGCGGGCAGTTTGGGCTTACCAGCGGGCAGGCCGCGCAGGGTGATCCGATCGGGCAGCCGCAAATCAACCGTGGTGATGGGGGGGCTAAGGCGATTCAGCTGGGCGGGGTTACCATCCTGCCCCCGTTTGTCCAGCGATACGAATTTGGCTAGGGCGGCGGTGGCATCCCCCTCTGGCAATTTGATGGTCACCCCGTTGTCCAGCTGCAAATCCCAACGACGGTTGCCAACCCAGCTGGCGGTTTTGACCCGTTCCCGCAGCGTCGGCTGGCTGGCCAGCAAATGATCCAGCCCTGCCCACTGCTTCGCCGCCCCCGCCCCAACCAGCAGGATAAATTGTTGAAACGCGGGGGTTAGGGGGGCGTTCAGCACCATCCCCTCAGCGTTCATCAGCTTAACCCGCCCCTGCTGTTGCAACAGGGCGACCGGTTGCCATTCCTGAATATCCACCACGACCTGTTGCCGAACCCAGTCGCGCCGTAAATGCACCTGACGCACCCAGGGCAGCTGTTTCAGCTTGTTGGCGGCCAGCGGCAGGTTGATTCGCCCCAACGCGTCCCCCCTTTCAAAGGGCAGGTTGGCCACCACCTCCGCCTGACCCAAATAATGGGTGCCGGTGACCACAATATCCTGGATGGGAAAATGCGGCTGGCTGACGGATGACGGTGGTGGGGGTGAGGACGGGGGATCGTCGGCCAAGGATTGCAAGGGGGGGGGCAGGGTGGCGGCCAAATCCCTAAGGTCGGCGGGATTATTCGGTCGCGGCGGTTCGGGATGACGCTGGCCAATCCACCAGCTGACCAGCCCGCCACAAATGGCCAGGCCAATCACAAAATCGCGCACCCATTTCAGCCAGCTTCGATGCCCCTGCGGCCTTTGCTGTGGTCGCCTGGCTTGCCGCTTATCCAGCCCGCGTCCCTGTTGCGTGCGCAGGCTTGCCCCCTTAGCGGGCAAGCTTTTGGCCGCTAATCTGTTTGGGCGTGATCGACCAGCCATTGCATCAAATCCTGAAAGCTGATGCCGCGATAGGCGGCAATTTCTGGTACCAACGACAATGGGGTCATGCCCGGCTGGCTGTTCAGCTCTAGCAGCGCCAGCTGGCCAGGTTCCCCCCTATTGTTAACGCTGGTATCGTCATAGCGAAAATCGCTGCGGCTGATGCCGCGGCAACCCAGGGTGCGGTGGGCGGCCAGGGCGGCGGCCATCGCCTGTTCAGCGACAGCGGGTGGGATGGGGGCTGGCATAAAATGGTCGGATACGCCCGCGGTGTATTTGGCGTTGTAGTCGTAAAAGACGGCTTTCGGCCTCAGCTCTATCACGCCCAACGCCTGATCCCCCATTACCGCCACCGACAGCTCACGCCCAGGCACATAGACTTCGGCCATGATGGGGGCATCGGGTGGCCAATCCGCCCCCATCAGCTCCACCAGATTCTGGTTATCGCCAACCTTAACGATATGCACCCCCACGCTGGATCCCTCATTGGTGGGTTTCAGCACAAACGGGCGGGGCAGGGGATCGCCCGCGGCCAAATCCGCCAGGGTGACAACTTTGCTTGCGACGCATGGCAAGCCCGCCGCCCGAAACATGTCAATCGCGCTGGGCTTGTCCATCGCCAATGCAGAGGCCAACACGCCCGAATGGGTATAGGGGATGGCCAGCATGTTCAGCAACCCCTGCACACAACCATCCTCTCCAAATCGACCGTGCAGCGCGTTGAACACCAGATCAGGCTTAAGGGCGGTCAGCTGGCCAACCAGGGCGCCTATATCGCGGGTAACGTCGATGCGCGTCACCCGATGCCCCAATGCCTCCAACGCCGTGGCGCAGCCTGCCCCCGTCGTTAACGACACCGCCCGCTCGGCCGAAAAGCCACCGTACAGCAGGGCGATATTTTGGTTGGTGCGAACAGGTGGGGAAAGGGTAAGCGGGTGCATGAACGGCTGAAAAGGCATTGGAAAAAGTCGCCTAAGACTGCCAGGTTACGCCGCCTAGCGCAAGCGTCGCTGGCACCAGCCGCAATAGCCATAGCCCGCCAGGGGAATCGCCGCCATCGCCAACAAGGCGGGCAGGGTTTGATTGTCAAACAGCCATCCAATACCCGCAATTGTCAACACCCCGCCCGACATCATGAACAGGCTGTAGAGGGCTGAGGCTACGCCCGCGCAGTGGGGAAAGGGGCGCACCACCCCCGCCCCCGCCACCGGCAGCAAAAAGCCGTTGCCCGCCATATAACTGCTGCCCAACAGCACCATCAGCCAGGGGGTCAGGGTTTGCGACATATAGCCCACCACCAACAGCCCAGTGGTCAGCACGATAATGGTCATACCAATGCGCAGCATCAGATAGGGCGGCTTGGTTTTGCCAAACTCCGACACCAAATTTCCGACAAAATAGCCCAGCGGCAGCAGCATGGCGTAATAGCCGTATTGGGAGGGCGGGATGGTGAATTGCTGTAGCCAAAAGGGCAGGTGGCTGGTAAAGGCCAGGGCGCCGCCGATACCCGCACTGCTGAGCAGGGCATAGCCGCGCGCCTGACGATGGCGGAGGACGCTGGCAATCAGCGCCCATTGCCGCCGCCAACCCACCCGTTGCCGATGTTCCACCGCCAGGGTTTCGGGCAAAAACAGCACAATCAGCACACCCAAGGTAAACGCCAGACCCGCGTGCAGCCAGAAACAACCTGGCCAGCCGTACCAGGCCACAAACTTACCCCCCATCAGTGCGGCAACACTGGATCCGACCGCCGCCGTGATACCGCCCAGCGCCATATAGCGGGTCAGGGCGGCACCATCATAAACATCGCGGCCAATCGCCCGATTGATGCCAACGCAGGCGCCGCCCAAGCCCTGAAAAAAACGGCACAGCACGATCCATTCGGCACTGGTGGCCGTCATGGCCAACAGGGAAAACAGCAGGAAAATGCCAAAGCCAACCAGCAGCGGGATTTTGCGCCCCCAACGGTCGGCGGCCATGCCATAGAACAGGGGGCCAATGCCAAACCCCAATAGCGAGCTGGCCAAGCCCGCCTGCGCCTGGGTGGTGGTAATCTGAAAAAATGCCGCAATGGCCGGCATGGCGGGGATAAAGGAATCGTTGCTGAAAATCCCAATCATACCAATACAGACCGCCAACAACACAATCGGTGCGGGCAGGGGGGGATGGTTGGGCATGCGGCGCCTAGGATAAGGTTTTGAGTTGGCAATTGACTGCGGCGGCCAGAAGCACAATCAGGGCTGATGGGGTGAATAGGGGGTAGGCGGCCTAGATAGCAACCTAAATCCTAAAGGTTCCTTAAGGCAACAGAATAGCTCAAGGTCAAGGTGGCGGCCATAGACTAATGCCTGCCAAGGTTGAAAAAGTCAAAGCAACGCCACGCCACGCCACGATCATCATGATGCACCAATACAGAGTTTACCTTTGTCGCTCTGGCGGCTTTTTATCTTATCTGATACAATTTAAATAATATAAACGCGATAAAAATTCTATTTTATCCATTCTTCTAAACCAAGAAATTTTTTATCTAGAAATTTGATCAATTATATCGTTTCGAGTGGGTTTTGAAATTTTCATGATTACCACTTATCTCTCAAGATTATTTAACCAGATCAAATATATTAACATTCCGTAAAAACAGATAACATCAGGCGGCGGCGGCGTAGGCTGTTTTGGGGTGTTGGAAAAAGCTGGCAATCTTGGCGGGCATAAAAGACAGCTTCGTCAAGTAATCCTCAAGCTTTCGGTGCAATGAATCACGATTTCTTGGCCTGCCGTCC
>VEQJ01000387.1 GCA_018883285.1 Alphaproteobacteria bacterium | reverse complement strand
GCCTTGGCATGGGCGGCGCGGATAGCGCTGGGGCTGGCCAGGTGCAGCTGGATGTTGCCACCCCCGCCATGACCGCCCTCGCCATGATCACTATGACCAGCGGTTAAGCCGTGCCGAACCGCCTCCCGCAGCGCCATTGCGGGTTTGGGATAGGCGGTGGCCAGGTGGGTTTGGCCATCCCGTTGCCAGCTGATCATCAAAAACCGTTCGGCCACCAGGCGGCCAAAGGGTTGGTCGGCCACCCAGCCTTGCCAATCCTGATAGGGGCGATAGGGCAGTTGTTGCAAGCTGGCCAGCACGGGCCACAACCCCTCCTCCTCCACAAAACCAAGGCTCAGCAACAATTCGCCCAACGGTTTTTGATGCGGCTCAGGCTGACGCGCCTGTTCGGCCAGGGCAATCGCCAGCTGGTCGGGGGTAATCTGTTTGGCCTGCAACAGGGCTTGGCCAAGCAATTGGGGTGACGATCTTGCCAACAATCTTGCCAAAGGTTAACAAACGGTTAAGATATATGGGGTTATTATTATGGTATGCACATACAATTGTAAACCATCTTGTTTTGGCCGCGTTTCTATCAACCAGCTGTAAATCATCAAAATTCTTATTCTAAAGGAAGTTTCATGGCACATCATCACGGGCGGCTGATGCCGCGGGGTCAACGGATAGGGCTACCAGGATTCGGGGTGGCCTTAGGAATTTTTTGTGGGCTGATGCTGGCGATGATGGCGGCGGCCAACCCCGTGATGGCGCATGGCACTGGCCACAAAAAGACACCAGCGGGCAGCGTGATGGCGGGCGATGACGGGGATTCAGCGGCCGATACAGCCGCCGTCAACAGCTGGCAACCCAGCTTTGATTTGGTTGATCAGCGCAATCAGCCCCGCCGCGCCAGCGATTTTCAGGGGCGTTTTATGCTGGTGTTCCTGGGCTACACCGCCTGCCCCGATGTTTGTCCAGCCTCCCTCGGCACCATGAAGCAACTGTTGAACGGCTTGGATAGGGGGCAGGCCGCCAG
>VEQJ01000143.1 GCA_018883285.1 Alphaproteobacteria bacterium | reverse complement strand
CCTCTGGCCACTCCACCACGGCGGGGGCGGGAGCGGTGTTTGTTTTGCAGGGGGGCGGAATAAGGCGTTATGCCGCCCTGCTCTACGCCCTGCTGATTGCCGCCAGCCGCCTGTTTCTGCTGCAACATTACCTGGCCGATGTGGTGGCGGGATTGGTCTTTGGGGCGTTGGTCAGTTGGCTGCTGCTGCGGCGTTATCGCCCTGCCCTATCCGCCTTAGCCACCCCCGCATCAAAGTCTTAGCGGCATGTTCCTGACAACCGCCGAAACCCATTACAACCGCTATATCCTTAGGCAGTTATGGCGAACAGGCTGGGTCGTGCTGGCCAGCCTGTTTATGGTGTTGTGGTTCAGTCAATCGATTCGCTTTATTGAATTGGTGGTCAATCGCGGCTTGCCATTCTACACGGTGTTGATTCTATCCCTGCAATGGTTGCCCAGCCTGCTGGTCATCCTGTTGCCGGTCAGTCAGATGATCACGCTGCTGCTGGTGATGCAGCGGATGATTGCCGATCACGAATGGGTTATCTGGCATGCGGTGGGAACCCCGCCGCGCACCCTGCTGCGCCCCTTTTTGCTCTTTGGCATGGCGGGCACCATCGTGCTGGGGCTATCCAACCTGTATCTGCTGCCCATCAGCTATAACAGTTTTCGCGATTACCAAGATCGCCTGCGCGATAGTGTCCTAAGCCTGCAGGAGGGGACGTTTACCAACGCCCTGCCCAACATCACCGTTTTTGTCCGCCAACAAAATGGTAACAGCAAATTTAATGGCCTGTTGATTCAGGATACCCGCAGCACGCAGGAAACCGACACCATTTATGCCAGCAGTGGTGAGCTGTTGCGCACGCCAGAGGGGGTCATCCTGCGCATTTTTGATGGCACGCGGCAAAGTCTGAATCTAACCACCAAAGAGCTGTCGCTGTTATCCTTTGCGGAGTACCAGTTGAATCTCAGTGCGACCCTGGGGGACGGTGGGGCTGGCAACAACACGGGCAGCCGCAACTCGGACGCTAAGGGGTTATCAACCCTTAAGCTGCTGCTTGCCAACGATGCAGGCATCAAACCTAGCCAGCTGCGTTCCTATCGCGCTGAGGCGCATCAACGCATAGTGGGCAGCCTATTTCCGCTGTGCCTTACCCTGTTGATGTATTTTGGTCTGACCAGGATCTGCGCACCCGCCACAACCGCACCAGAATTTTGTTGCGTGTCTGTGCTATCGGCGGGGTGTTTATGGTTATTGGCTATGGATTAAATGCCCTGAATGTGCGCGACAACCGATTCATCTGGATTTCCTATGGCCTAGTTATCGGTAGCCTATACGGTTGCTACCGATGGGAAAAAATCAGGATTGCTGCCCGCAGTTTCAAAATAGGGTACAACCCGTCATCATCCTTTCACCATGGGCACCCCTGATGCTGCTGCACCGCTATATCCTGGGACAGTTTGCCCGCAGCCTGCTAACCATGCTGGCGCTGATGGTTATCATCATTTTTCTGCTGGATTATTTAGAGCAAGCCCGCCGCTTCAGCGAGCGCGGATTGGATCTATCGGTATTGCTAAAAATCATCTGGTTGCGGATGCCCCGGCTGTTGGGACAAACCCTGCCCTTTATCCTGTTGTTCGCGGCCATTTTGGCCAGCCACCGTCTTAAACGCGGGCGTGAGCTGCTTATAGCCAGGCTAAGCGGCCTATCGCTGTTTCATTTGATGGCGGGGTTGGTTGTTGCCACAGGCCTGCTGGGCGTGACCAAAATTCTGCTGCTGGATCCCCTGGCCAACTACAGTTTTGGCCGTTATGAGCGGCTGGAGGGCAGATTGCTGAATCGGCCGATGAATGTTAGCGGTCTGGGCGAAAATGGCCTGTGGCTTAGTCAATCGCGGCTGAAACCTGCCAGCACCGAAATCGATGGCTATGACATTATCCAGGTGCAACAGCTGCAAGATCGGCCGCTAAAGCTTCGGCAATTGATGATCTTGCAGTTTGATAGCCAAGATCGCCTGCTATCCCGCCTTAACGCTGGCACCGCCGTCCCGCAGGAGGATGGCACATGGATGCTGTTTGATGTCACCGAATACGACTTGGCCAACCCCGATGCGCCGCCTATTCCCATCCCCAAATCCTCCATGACCTATGCCAGCGCCCTAAGCGGTGATAGCATTCGCCAACGGGTTGAATCGCCCGAGCGCCTAACGGTATGGCAACTGCCCCGCCTTATCCGAACCCTGGAGCAAACTGGCTTTGCCACCCGCGTTCATCGCCTGTATTGGCAAAGCCTGCTGGCCTATCCCGTCCTGCTGATGACCATGTTGGTGATTGGCATAACGGTCGGGCAATATGGGGGACCACGCACCCAGCAACAGCTGTGGCAGGCTGTCGTCGGCGCCACCATCGCCTTTGGCTTTTACGGCCTAACCCAAGTTTTCCAGGCCTTAGCCACCGGTGATCGCATCCCCGTTATGGTTGGGGCATGGGCACCCGCCCTGATGATGCTGTCGGCCAGCTTAGCCTTTTTGTTGCATCAGGGCGAATAACAGGCGAAAACAATCCTCATGCTTGCACTCGCTTTACCCCGCCGCATGATTTGGCGCCTTATCCTGCTGTCAGCCATTCTGCTGATGGCCAGCGGCCTGCAACACCGTGTTTATGCCGACTCTGCCGCCACGGCGGGCAGCAATGCGGGCAAGGATTTGCAGCGGCAGGCGTTGTTGGCCGCCGACCAACTGACCTATGATCAACAGACCAAAAAAATCGTGGCGGAAGGCGGGGTGGAGATTGAACGCGACGGGCGGGTGTTGCAGGCGGATCGCGTCAGCTATGACCAGGCTAACCGCGTTTTAACCGCTGAAGGCCAGGTCAAATTGATTGATGTTAGTGGCGATGTGGCCTTTGCCGACAAAATGGTGATGGATGACCAGTTCCGTGAGGGCTTTGCAGAGGAAGTTCGACTGTTGTTGGCCGACAATTCCCGCATGGCCGCCCGCCGCGCCGATCGCAGCGATGGGAATCTCAGCAATTTGCACCGCGTAACCTTTTCGCCCTGCAAGGTTTGTGAGGATCCTGATAAGGCACCCTTTTGGCAGCTAAAGGCGGATCGTGTTGCCCATAACCAACAGGACAAAATGTTGATTTACCGCGATGTGCGGTTGGAATTTTACGGGGTGCCCGTGTTCTATAGCCCCTATTTTTCCTATCCCGATCCCAGTGTTAAGAAAAAATCGGGCATCCTAAGCCCCAGCTATTTGAATTCCAGCCAAAATGGTAACGGCATCATCCTGCCCTATTTTTGGAACATTGCGCCGGAACGTGACCTGACCCTGCAACCTGTGCTGTATGACAAGGCGGGCAATCTGCTGAAAATGCAATATCGTGAACGCTTTAGGCGCGGCATTATCGATGTGCAGGGCAGCGGTGGGTATTTGGATCGCGTGCTGGACGATAACAAAAACACCAGGACGGGGCGTGGCCATATTAAGGCGATGGGGCGCTATGATTACGATGACAACTGGCGCTTTGGCGCCGATATCCAAAGGGCATCGGATCGTTCCTATATGACCCGCTATGACATCGACAAAAACCTGCTGTTGCAAAACCGATTGTATGCAGAAGGTTTTTACGGGCGCGATTATGCCAATGTGTCACTGTACAAATTTGATGACCTGCGGCAATCGGTGGATCCAGAATTTTCACCCAGGGCGCTGCCCGTTGCCTCCTACGAACATTATTCCCCCCGTTTGGGCGGCAACAATCTGTTGCGCAACAGCTATTTAAGATGGACACCCAGCACCGCTATTTTGCAGCGCGACGTCGGCGTTAACAGCCAACGCCTGTCCAGCAAGGCGGAATGGGTTATCCCCGAACTGATTGCTGATAACGGCACGCGCCTAAGCCTGAATGCCCAGCTGCAGTCGGATTTTTATAAGGTGCAGCAACCCAATACCAACAACACGACTGGTGATATTGGCCGCCTTGTGCCGATTGCCAGCGCCAGGTTGGATCGGCCGATGGTATCGCCTGGTCAAGACTTTACCCAAACCATCAACCCGTTGGTGCAGGTTACGGCCACCCCAAATGTCAAATCCTCAAAAAAAATTCCCAATGAGGATAGCCAATCATTCGAATTGGACGAAACCAACCTGCTCAGCACCAACCGCTTTCCTGGCCTGGATCGCCTGTCAACCTGTCTCTTTATACACATCT
>VEQJ01000142.1 GCA_018883285.1 Alphaproteobacteria bacterium | reverse complement strand
CAACTTGCCCGTGCATTTAATTTTGCCCGCGCCCGGCACCGTCACCGATTCAATTTGCAGGATGTCGCCGCCCGCCTCTGTCCAGGCTAAGCCCGTGGTGACCCCCACGCTGTCCTCTGTTTCAACTTCGCCATAGCGAAAACGGGGGACGCCCGCGTATTTGTTAAGGGTTTTGGCCGACGCCAACACCTTTTTCTTGGATTTTTCCAAAATTTCCTTAACCGATTTGCGGCAGAGATTGGCGATTTCCCGCTCCAAATTCCGCACACCCGCCTCACGGGTATAGGTGCGAATCAGCTTGCGCATCGCATCGTCGGTGATGACCAGCTCATCATTCTTCAGACCGGCGGCCTCCATCTGTTTGGGAATCAGGTGGCGGCGGGAAATTTCCAGCTTTTCATCCTCAGTATAGCCAGGAATGCGGATAATCTCCATCCTGTCCAACAGCGGTTGCGGCATGTTCAGGGTGTTGGCGGTCGCGATAAACATCACATCCGACAGATCGTAATCGAGCTCTAAATAGTGATCGTTAAAGGTGTGATTTTGTTCGGGATCCAAAACCTCCAACAGCGCGCTAGAGGGATCGCCGCGCCAATCCTGACCCAGCTTATCGATTTCATCCAGCAAAAACAGAGGGTTGTTGGTTTTGGCTTTTTTCATCGACTGCACGATTTTGCCCGGCATTGATCCGATATAGGTGCGGCGGTGCCCCCGAATCTCCGCCTCATCCCGTACCCCGCCCAGCGATAGGCGAACAAAGGTGCGCCCCGTGGCCTGAGCGATGGATTTCCCGAGCGAGGTTTTCCCAACCCCGGGCGGGCCTACCAAACACAGGATCGATCCCTTCATTTTGCCAACCCGTTGCTGAACCGCCAGGAACTCCAGAATGCGATCCTTAACCTTTTCCAGGCCGTAATGATCGGTGTCCATCACCACCTTGGCCTGGCGAATATCATGTTTCAGCTTGCTGCGCTTGCCCCAGGGCAGCGATAGAATCCAATCCAGATAGTTGCGCACCACCGTTGCCTCAGCCGACATCGGGCTCATATTCTTAAGCTTTTTCAGCTCAGCGCGGCATTTGGTCTTCGCCTCTTTGCTCAGCTTCAGCGTTTCAATTTTCTTTTCCAACTCGGCGGTTTCATCGCGACCATCCTCACCATCGCCCAATTCTTTCTGAATCGCCTTAAGCTGTTCATTCAGATAGTACTCCCGCTGAGTCTTTTCCATCTGGCGTTTGACGCGACTGCGGATGCGTTTTTCGACCTGCAGCACCCCAATCTCCCCCTCCATCAGGGCATAGACTTTTTCCAGGCGATCTTGCACCGTGGCGATTTCCAACAGATCCTGCTTGTCAGGAATTTTGAGGGTCAGGTAGGAGGCGACGGTGTCCGACAGCTGCGCGGCATCCTCAATCTGATTAACGCTGGTTAGCACCTCTGGCGGCACCTTTTTGTTCAGCTTGATATATTGTTCAAACTGGGCAACCACCGCCCGACACAGCGGCTGCAGATCGCCATGTTCATCAGCGTTTTCATGAAAGGCCGCCACCCGTGCCTTGTAGTACGGCTCCTCCTCAAAAATTTCCAGAACGCGCACCCGTGGCCCCCCCTCAACCAGCACCTTAACCGTGCCATCGGGCAGCTTCAGCAGTTGCAGCACCGTGCCAAGCGTGCCGACGCGGAAAATGTTGTTGACCTGCGGCTCATCATCCTTGGCGTCTTTTTGGGTGACCAGCAGGATTTTTTGGTTGTCACGCACCACCTCATCCAGGGCGCGTATCGATTTTTCGCGGCCGACAAAAAGCGGCACAATCATGTGCGGGAACACCACGATATCGCGGAGCGGCAAAACCGGATACAGCGAGGTAAAATCTACGGCTTCTAGCATTTCAGTCATGGTTTTCTCCTGCAATTTCTAACCTCTAACGGCATCGACGCCCCATCGGTCTATATCCCACCAGATAGGGATCAATCCCCAAAGTTTCAACCCCGCCTAATCAACACCACGCTTTAGAAATCCTAACGCCAAAGGGGTGACCAAATGGTTACGAGGCTGACGGCTGTGCAGGCTCACCCCCACCACGCTTGGCCAGAACATGCAGGGGTTTGGCGCCCCCACTGACCACCTCACGGCTAATATGAACCTTTTCCAAATTCTTTTCGGATGGCAAATCAAACATCGAATCCAGCAGCAGACCTTCCAGGATAGAGCGCAAACCGCGTGCCCCCGTGCGGCGGGCAATCGCCTTTTCCGCAACCGCCAACAAGGCATCATCGGAAAATTCCAATTCAACCGATTCCATGTCGAACAGCTTTTGGTACTGCTTCACCAGCGCGTTTTTCGGCTTGGTCAGCACATCCACCAATGCCCGCTCATCCAAATCTTGCAGGGTGGCGATAACGGGCAGACGGCCAACAAATTCTGGAATCAAACCGTATTTCAGCAGATCTTCAGGCTCCACCTGGCGCAACACCTCACCGACGCGGCGATCCTCAGGCGATTGCACGGTGGCGCCGAAACCAATCGAGCTGCCCTTGCTGCGTTGGGAGATGATTTTCTCCAGCCCCGCAAACGCCCCGCCACAAATGAACAGAATGTTGGTGGTATCAACCTGCAAAAACTCCTGCTGCGGATGCTTGCGCCCACCCTGCGGCGGGACAGAGGCGATGGTACCCTCCATGATTTTCAGCAGGGCTTGCTGCACCCCCTCCCCCGACACGTCGCGGGTGATGGATGGGTTGTCAGATTTGCGCGAAATTTTGTCGATTTCATCAATATAGACGATACCACGCTGGGCACGCTCCACATTGTAGTCTGAAGCCTGCAGCAGTTTCAGGATGATGTTCTCAACATCCTCACCTACATAACCGGCCTCGGTCAGGGTGGTGGCATCCGACATCGTAAAGGGCACATCCAAAATGCGCGCCAAAGTCTGCGCCAACAGGGTTTTACCGCTACCCGTTGGGCCAATCAGCAGGATGTTGGATTTCGCCAACTCCACCTCACCGCCCTTAGCATTCTGGGCAATCCGTTTGTAGTGGTTGTGCACCGCGACCGACAGAACTTTTTTGGCATGATCTTGGCCAATCACATAGTCATCCAGGGTACCCTTAATTTCCAGCGGGCTGGGGATCCCCTCCCGCGTTTTGCCGGTGGTGGTGCGATTTTCCTCGCGGATAATGTCGTTACACAGATCGACGCATTCATCACAGATGAACACGGTTGGCCCCGCAATCAGCTTTTTGACCTCATGCTGGCTTTTGCCGCAAAAAGAGCAAAACAGCGTGTTTTTGTTATCGGTGCTTCCAGCTTTGGCCATGGTGGCCTCCTTTACATCAAAAAGTCATCTATGCAATTTTACCCAAAGAATACGGGCAAAAACGGTGGTTTGTCATCAATCTTAGCCCCCCTTCTGATTAAGAAAAGGTTAAAGAAACACTGGCAGCGATGCGGTGCAGCACGGCGTGGTGCCGCCCGCAATCACCCCTTAGGCTTTTTTGTCTTTACCAGCCACCTTGGGTGCAGGGGTCTGCGCGTCAGGGCGCTTGGCAATAACCTCGTCAATCAGGCCAAATTTCAAGGCCTCGGTCGGCGACATGAATTTATCACGCTCCAACGCCTGGGAAACCGCTTCGAATTTTTGCCCGGTATGATCCACATAGATCTGGGTCAATCGTTCACGCAGCAGCAGGATTTCGCGCGCCTGAATTTCAATATCGGTCGCCTGCCCCTGCGCCCCGCCCGAAGGCTGGTGAATCATAATCCGCGCATTGGGCAGGGCATAGCGTTTGCCCTTTTCCCCCGCGGTCAGCAGCAGGGATCCCATGCTGCAAGCCTGCCCCATACACACCGTCGCCACGGGGCATTTGATGTATTGCATGGTGTCATAAATGGCCAGACCAGAGGTCACCACCCCGCCCGGCGAATTGATGTAGAAAAAGATTTCCTTATTGGGATTCTCAGATTCCAAAAACAACAGCTGGGCACACACCACGGATGACACCGCGTCGTTAACAGGGCCGACCAAAAAGATGATCCGTTCCTTTAACAGGCGGGAATAGATATCAAAAGATCGCTCCCCCCGCGCGGTTTGCTCAATAACTATGGGAATTAGGGAACTCATATGGGTATCAATCGGGTTCATGATATTCCTTAGCCTTTAATCAGGAATGAAACGAAAAAGAGAATTTGACGAATGTCAGTGGTTGTGGGTTGGATCGTTGCATGTATGGT
>VEQJ01000141.1 GCA_018883285.1 Alphaproteobacteria bacterium | reverse complement strand
CCGTGGTTCTCGGTGGCGGCTTCGATCACGAGTTGGGCTTTTTTCAGCGCGTCGTACTGCGTGCTGCCTTCGATGCGGGCGAGGGCGGCGGCTTTGTCGGCTTCGGTGATTTTTTCTTTCTTGATCAAACGATCCAGGCTGCTGGCCACGGTGGCAATGCCTTTAGCCACGGCCTCTTCAGAAATGTCGACCATCACCACCTGGACGCCGCTGACCGCACACGCTTGTGCGATGCCATTGCCCATCGTGCCGGCACCGATGATGCCCACGGTTTGAATATTGCTCATTGGAAGGACTCCGCTAGATCAGGTTGAATTGCAAAGCGAATCTTAGCCCCGCCACCCCTGCACGAGGCTGACGTGCATCAAGGCACAGGGTCAGAGCGCGAAGCGGCGTCGGGTCAGGTGCAGGGCGATGCGCCAGGCTACCCACGCATAAGCCGCCAGCACCGCCAAGTGCGGCAGCGGCTGATCGGGCCACTGGTCCAAAAACAGCGGGCGAATCGGGCGGTCAATCAGGCGTGAGGTCAACACTTCCTTCTCAGACGGCTTGCCCTCCCGCTTAAAAAATCCGCCAGGAATGCGGCCAGCAGCAAAAGTTTTTTCTTGGTAATGCACCGACAGCGGGAAAAAATCCTGATCCGGCGCCACATCGCGGTTGGCGACCACATTGGCCATAACCGTGGTTTCGCCATAGGTGGCCACCACCGAATGCGCCTGACGAGCAATTTTTCCAGTTTCCAGAACCAGGCGGCGACCGCCCCATTCCAGCTCTTTGCGACAATAATCAACCATGTGAAGAATCCAATTCAAAAATTTAGGGGTTTAATAAGATGCACCTTGCCCCTGCTGTTCACCAAGCGGCGACAGACAAGGGGCTAAGGCCTAAGCGCGGATACCCAGCTTTTGTACCACTTCGGTAAAGCTGGCTTTGTTGGTGCGCTGCAAATAGCGCAGCAGGCGGCGACGCTGGCCAACCATGCTTAACAGACCACGGCGGGTGCTGAAATCTTTTTTGTGAACAGACAAATGCCCCGTCAACGCCTTAATACGGGCGGACAGCACGGCAATTTGCACCTCGGTTGAGCCAGTGTCAGTCGCCGCACGACCAAATTCCTTAACCAACTCTTGCGTTTTTTCTACGGTAATTGACAAACCCAGACTCCTAATAAATCTATTTCCAACAAACAGTTAAATCGACAAAGACCATCTTTGGCGACCAAATGACTGGCTGTTCATCACCCCCGTTATCATCGGGGTCAAGGCTTAGCCAGCCAACACCCGCCACCATATCCTTTAACAACAGGATAACGGGATGTTCACGCTTTAGCCGAAAATTCGCCGAAGCACAAGAGGGTTGTTGGCTAGCTTGCCCGCCATCAGGCAGGCGCCAATCATCGTTATGCAGCGCAATCGCCTTACCCTGGCGCACCTGTTGCCATCGTGCCTGGTCAATCTGCGCCACTGCCTGACTGGGCAGCAGCTGTGATAGCCCGATCCAGCGCGGCGATTCCAACGCCTGTGCCAAGGATTGCGCCGCCGCCAGCGTCGCGGGGCCACTTTGCAGCCGCCGAATCGCACGGGCATGGCCAACCGTACCCACCGCCACCGCCAGATCGCGCGCCAGGCTGCGGACATAGGTACCCCCGCCGCAGGTCACGCGCAGGGTGATACAGTCGGGCAGCTGGTCACTGCTCACAACCTCCAGGGCATCAATCCGCACCCGCCGCATCGCCATGGTTGGCGCCTGCCCCGCCCTGGCCAGTTCATAGGCAGGCCTACCCGCCAGTTTTATCGCCGAAAATGCGGGGGGGCGTTGGTCGATAGCGCCCACAAAGGTGGGAATGGCGGCGGCAATCTGATCCAAACTGGGGCGATAGTCATCGGTGGCCACCACCGCCCCCTCGGCATCATCGCTGCTGGTTTGCTGCCCGAAATGCAGCTCAAAGTCATAGCATTTGGCATCGTCGTTCAACAGCGGGATGGTGCGGGTCGCCGCCCCCACCGCCACCGCCAACACCCCACTGGCCAGCGGATCCAACGTGCCCACAAAGCCCAATTTCTTCCATCCCCATTGCCGTTTTAGCCGCGCCAGCACCGCGTTGCTGGTCACCCCCAAGGGCTTATCAAGAAGCAACCAGCCGCCAGGGTGGGGCGCTTTTGATGGCGATACGGCATCGGCAGCGGCCTGCGTTTCGGCGGCCAGAATCGGGATAGAGCGTGAGGAATCCACCAACGCCGTCCTATTGGTCGGATTGGGCGGGGTCGGTTGGATCGGGGCTTGGGGACAGTTTGGGCAGCTGTTCAATCAACTCCTCAATCCGTGTCACCTGATCCCAATGCTGATCCTCAAAGAAATGCAGCTGGGGTACCAGGCGAAGGTTCAGGCGATTGGCCAGATAGCTGCGAATCTGCGGCGTCGTTTTTTTCAGCAGCTTAAGCGGCACCCGCGCCCGCGTTGTACCGCCCCCCCTTATTCCCGTCTCTGCGCCCGTTCCCGCACTCGTTCCCGCGGGCAAAGTCGCATCAGCGGTTGGGGCGGTTAGCAGGCTGGTTTGCAGAAAGATTTTGGCATCATGCAAATTGGGGCTGACCGCCACCCCCGTGATAACCAACGACAGGCCGCGCAGATCGTCACTCAACTGCCCCGCGTCTAACAGGGCGGGCGCCAAAATCTCTTGAACCGTGGCGGCCAGCCTTTTTTGACGGAAATTCGGGCGGCGCGCGGGGGTGGGGACGGCGGGAACTATCGGCACATTGGTCATGGCTTAGATTGGTTCCCCCGCCAAGCCAAACAGGGCGTCGCGCATGGTGTACAGCCCTGGCCGTTGACCCTCTAACCAACTTAGGGCGAACACGGCACCCTTGGCGAACAATTGGCGGTTGGTGGCGCGGTGGGTCAGGGTTAGGATTTCATCTTCGCCCGCGAAATGGACGCTGTGTTCCCCAATCACATCGCCGGCGCGGTGGCGAAGGGAACCGATGTTGACCAACCCCGCAACCTGGCCAAATCGGTAACGGTGGAGTAGGAAAGGATTTTACAAATCCTTTAACCTTTGTCATGGTAGCATCATGTAAAATTGTTAGCATTTTTGTATGTGAACGGTTTTTGGTCTGTTCTGTTGTCCTAAGTCAGCTGAGATTGGGTTATCTGTCATGAAATTTTTCAAATCCTCTGCCGTCCCAGTCAACCACCCAAGCTGTGCAAGTCATAGAGCAGTAAAAAATTGGCGCAGCAATCGTGGCTATATGTTTGCGATGATGTTGGCGATGTTGGCGTTGATGGCGGCGATGGGGGTTGGTCTGTCGCGGTTGCTGATGACCACCAAGGCCACCACCCAAATGCAACGGATGCAGGACAATAAACAGCTGATGAACAGCGTGGTAATGACCCTTAGCACCAAGGCGGTGGATGGTGATAGCGACAACGTGTTAGAGGCGCCCGCTTTTTCTACTGCAGTTGTAGCAGGCCTTACCGCGCCAACCAATGGGGGATTTGTGGGGACAGATGTCGCCAATACCGATGCCTGGGGGCGGCGGTTGGGCTATTGCGCCTATGACTATGGCAGTGCGGCGGTGACAGCGGCAACGGGAACGGCACGAATTCGGGGCAGCACGGCCAGCAGCCCGACCGACAGTTGGGTGGCGATTGTGGTGATTAGCGCAGGGCCCGATGGGGTAATCAACACACCCTGTCCCGCAGTGGATACAGCTGCCTCTAGCGTCGTTGCCACGGGCGACGACATGGTGGCGGCGCGCAGCTATAGCGAAATGATCAGTTTTGGTAATGCCCAAATCGCCTCCACGCTAAGTGCCCTAGGAACCAACACCACCAATAAGCTTTGTCGGCTTAATGACAGTGGTAAAATGGTTTGCGATGTGCTGGTCACCCCCAACGCGCTGTGTCGGGTTGACAGCACTGGCACGCCTAAGTGCGATATGGTGGCGACCAACAAGTTGTGTCGGTTTGACAGCACCGGCACACCCAAATGCGATGTGACCTATCCAACCAACGGTTGTAGCGCGGGATACTACCTGACGTTGAACGCTGGCGATCCTCCATCTTTTCAGTGTGCGCCAGGGCTATCGTCCCAACGAAGTCTGAGACCTTTTCCCCTAACAATATTTTGTGATGAGAGCAGCCAGCATAATGGGACCGGCCCGGAACTTTATAAAGGGACCGAAAATGATACTTATATCTATGTAGGCCAGTCGCTTGGACCGGACTCTAGCTACGAGATCGTATATGACAGTTACACCGGTGCCCTTTTGCACAATAGCTTTCCTTATCCATG
>VEQJ01000140.1 GCA_018883285.1 Alphaproteobacteria bacterium | reverse complement strand
ATGAATGCCTGTGCGGTAAGTATAAGCGCATGAAATATCGCGGTATTATCTGCGAAAAATGTGGCGTTGAGGTAACCTTGTCAAAGGTGCGTCGTGACCGCATGGGGCATATTGAGCTGGCGGCGCCGGTTGCCCACATTTGGTTCATGAAATCGATGCCTAGTCGGGTTGGCCTGTTGCTGGACATGACCATGTCTGAGCTGGAAAAGATTTTGTATTTTGAGAACTATGTGGTGATGGAGCCTGGCCTGACCGCGCTCAAACTGCACCAATTGTTGTCAGAGGATGAGTATCAACAGGCGATTGATGAATATGGCGAGGACACCTTTACCGCTGGTATCGGTGCCGAGGCTATTAAGACGATGCTGTCGCAGCTGGAGCTGGAAAAAGAGCGCGTTTCGGTGGTCGATGAGCTGGCCGAAACCAATTCCGAAACCCGCCGCACCAAATTGGTTAAGCGCCTGAAAGTGGTTGAGGCCTTTTTGAGCGCGGGTGCGCGCCCCGAATGGATGGTGTTGGACGTTGTGCCGGTTATTCCGCCCGAGTTGCGCCCGCTGGTGCCCCTAGATGGTGGCCGATTTGCTAGCTCTGACCTGAATGATCTGTATCGCCGTGTTATCAACCGTAACAACCGCCTGAAGCGGCTGATTGAGCTGCGCGCGCCGCAAATCATCATCCGCAACGAAAAACGGATGTTGCAAGAATCGGTGGATGCGTTGTTTGACAATGGCCGTCGCGGTCGGGTGATTACGGGCATTAACAAACGCCCCCTCAAATCCCTGTCGGATATGTTAAAGGGTAAGCAGGGTCGATTCCGCCAGAACCTGCTGGGTAAGCGGGTGGACTACTCCGGTCGTTCGGTGATCGTGGTGGGGCCAGAGCTGAAGCTGCATCAATGCGGCCTACCCAAGAAAATGGCGTTGGAGCTGTTTAAGCCGTTCATTTTTGCCAAGCTGCAACTGTACGGATTGGCCAACACCGTCAAAGCGTCCAAACGGATGGTGGAGCGTGAGCGGCCAGAGGTTTGGGACATCCTGGAGGAGGTGATTCGCGAGCATCCGGTGCTGCTGAACCGTGCGCCAACCCTGCACCGCCTTGGTATCCAGGCGTTTGAGCCTGTGTTGGTTGAGGGTAAGGCGATCCAGCTGCACCCGTTGGTCTGTACCGCCTTTAACGCCGACTTTGACGGTGACCAAATGGCCGTACACGTTCCCCTGTCGCTGGAAGCGCAGTTGGAAGCCCGTGTGTTGATGATGTCCACCAACAACATCCTTAGCCCTGCCAGCGGTAAGCCGATTATCGTGCCGACTCAGGATATTGTGTTGGGTCTGTACTATCTGTCGATGACCGAAGATGGCCTGCCGGGTGAGGGGATGACCTTTGGTAGCCTGGGTGAGATTGAGCACGCCCTGCAAAACGGCCTGGTCAAGCTGCACAGCAAGGTTAAGGCACGGGTGGCCTATTATCATGAGGATGGTAGCCAGTACTTTAAGGTGGTCGAAACGTCACCAGGGCGGATGCTGTTGGGTCAGCTGTTGCCCGCCCACCACAAGGTGCCCTATGACATCATGAACCGTCTGCAAACCAAAAAAGACGTTTCGGCGGTGATTGACCAGGTTTATCGCCATTGTGGCCAAAAGAATACCGTGATTTTCTGTGACCGCTTAATGGGCTTAGGCTTTAAGCATGCGGCGATGGCGGGTATATCCTTTGGTAAGGATGACATGGTTATTCCCGATACCAAACAAAGCTTTATCGACGGCGCCGAGCAGAAGGTTCGGGAGTTTGAGCAGCAATATATGGATGGTCTGATTACCCGCGGGGAAAAATACAACAAGGTCATCGACGTCTGGTCACAATGCACCGATAAGGTCGCGGAAGACATGATGAAGGTGATTGCCTTGCCCAAAAGCAATGGTCAAACCAATTCTGTTTACATGATGGCCAATTCGGGGGCACGGGGTTCCGCTGCCCAGATTAAACAGCTGGCGGGGATGCGCGGTTTGATGGCCAAACCATCGGGCGAGATTATCGAAACGCCGATTATCTCGAACTTTAAAGAGGGTCTTACCGTTCTGGAGTACTTTAACTCTACCCACGGTGCCCGTAAGGGTTTGGCCGATACGGCGCTGAAAACCGCCAACTCAGGCTATCTGACCCGTCGTTTGGTTGACGTATCCCAAGATTTGATCGTGCGGGAATTGGATTGCGGCACCAAGCGCGGCTTTACCATTCGTGCCTCGGTGGCGGGTGGCGATGTTATCTCATCGCTGTCAGAGCGTATCCTGGGTCGTATGCCGCTTGAGGATATTGTGCACCCCACCACCAAGGAGGTCATTACGCCAGCGGGCAGCCTGGTGGATGAAAAAGCCGCGGATCTGATTGAAAAATCGGGGATTGATTCGATCCTGATGCGTTCGGTGCTGACCTGCGAAAGCGAACATGGTGTCTGTGCCTATTGCTATGGCCGTGACTTGTCACGCGGGATTCTGGTTAACATTGGTGAGGCCGTCGGGGTTATCGCGGCGCAGTCGATTGGTGAGCCGGGAACCCAGCTGACCATGCGAACCTTCCATATTGGGGGCGCGGTGCAACGGGGGGCGGAGCAATCCAGTGTCGAAACGCCTTTCGATGCAAAAGTGAAGATTGTTAACCTGAACACCGCGATTGACAGCGCGGGCGCAGAGGTGGTGATGAACCGCAACTGTGAAATTGTCTTGGTTGACGGCCAAGGGCGCGATAAGGCGCGTTACCGCATCCCCTATGGGGCGAAACTGACGGTTAAGGATGGCGCGTCGATTAAGCGCGGCGTGCGCCTGGCCGAATGGGATCCCTATACCCTGCCAATTATTACCGAGCGCGACGGGATCATCCAGTACAACGACCTGGTTGAGGGGCTGTCAATGCGGGAGGTTGTTGAAGAGGCAACCGGTCTGACCAACAAGGTGGTGACCGACTTCCGTCAGCAAAGCCGCGGGGCAGAGCTGAAGCCGCGTCTGGTACTGGTCGATGAAGATGGGGTGACCCTGAAATTGACCAGCGGGACAGAGGCACGCTATTTCCTATCGCCCGACACAATTCTGACCGTTGAAAATGGCCAGAAGGTTAAGGCTGGGGATGTGTTGTCGCGGATTCCGCGTGAATTTACCCGTACCCGTGATATTACCGGTGGTCTGCCGCGGGTGGCCGAGTTGTTTGAGGCGCGCCGCCCGAAAGAGGCGGCCATTATCGCCGAGATTGCTGGGCGGGTTGAGTTCGGTAAGGACTACAAAAACAAACGCCGCATCACCCTGATCCCGATCGAAGGCGATGGTGAACCCATCGAATACATGGTCGCTAAGGGCAAGCACTTGTTGGTGCAAGAGGGCGATATCGTGGCCAAAGGTGACCTGTTGGTTGATGGCAACCCCGTGCCGCACGACATTCTGCGGATTCTGGGGGTTGAGGCCTTGTCGAACTATCTGGTCAACGAAATCCAGGAAGTCTATTGGCTGCAAGGGGTGAAAATCAACGACAAGCACATCGAGGCGATTGTGAAGCAGATGCTGCAAAAAGTTGAGGTTACCCATCCAGGCGATTCTACCCTGTTGGTGGGTGAGCAGGTGATGGCCAGCGACTTTGAGGCGATTAACAACCAGCTGAGCTTGCTGACCAAACAGCCGGCGCAGGCGCATCGGATTCTGCAGGGGATTACTAAGGCCTCGTTGCAGACCACCAGCTTTATCTCTGCGGCTTCGTTCCAGGAGACGACGCGGGTGCTGACCGAGGCGGCGATTGCAGGCAAAAAAGACCATCTAGTTGGGTTGAAAGAAAACGTCATTGTGGGTCGTTTGATTCCTGCCGGTACTGGTGGGGTGATGAACGAGCTGCGTCAGGTGGCCTATCAGCGGGATCGCGATACCAAAATTTCGCGCGCCCATCAGCATACCGCCTTAACCACCGCTGAGGGTGAGTCTGGCTCTGCTGAGTCTGGTTCTGACGAAACGGTGGCGGCTTAGGTCATCATCCAATGGCGTTGCCAAATCGTGGATAGGAATAGGGGATAGGTAAATGGCTGATGATTCTGCCTTTACCATCTCATCCGTTCAGAGCCCGATGCAGCAGGCTATAGCCTTAGCAAGTGAAGCGGCATCGCGCGGCGAGGTTCCCGTCGGTGCGGTTATCACGCGGGGCGGCGTGGTTATTGCCCGTGCTGCCAATAAAATGCGCGCCCGAAACGATCCCACCGCCCATGCCGAGCTGTTGGCGATTCGGGCGGCCTGTCAGGCGTTGGGCAGTTCGGTGTCTGTTCTCTTATACACATCT
>VEQJ01000386.1 GCA_018883285.1 Alphaproteobacteria bacterium | reverse complement strand
GTTTTGAAGGGTACGGTTGGCAATCGCTGCCGCTTGGTTATAGATAACACTAACCATGGTTGTTTCTCCTACATGATAGAATTTAATATCGACATCATGTCGATAATTCAACTAATAGCATCTATAGCTAAACAAACCATTAAAGAGATAATTTGGTGGGTGTTTGCTTGTATAAATAGGGTGACTTCTAAGATACGGATAGGCTTTGGGTTGAGCCGTTACCTTACTAAGCTGACTGTTTCCTAATCTTGCTTGCTCTTGCCCCAAAAATCGTCACACTGTCGGCATGTATCAAATCGCGCTCAAAATGTTGTTGGGGGATAGGGCAAAATACTTGACCCTGCTGACCGGCTTGGCCTTTTCAACCTTGTTGATTATTCAGCAGGCCTCGATTTTTTGCGGCCTAATGCTGTGGACAACGGGCACCATTTTGAACATCAATGTGCCGGTTTGGGTGATGGATCCCAAGGTGGCGCAGGTGGAGGATTCCAAACCGATGCGCGACACCGATCTGACCCTGGTGCGGTCAGTGCCTGGGGTTGATTGGGCGGTACCACTGTTTCATGGCGTGGCGCAGGCGCGACTGCCCGATGGGTCGTTTCAGGGTGCGTTGATGCTGGGCTTAGATCAAAATACCTTAATCGGGGCGCCGCCAGACCTGCATGCGGGCAACCTGTTTGACCTGTATCAAAACAACGCCATTTTGATTGATGAATTTGGCCAACGCCTGCTCAGTAAGCAATCGGGGCGGTCGGTTGGGGTTGGCGATGTGTTGGAGATCAACGATCGTGAAGCCAAAATTGTTGGGGTGGTACGCGCCTATCGTACCTTTTTGGGCGGCCCCTATATCTTCACCACCTATGAACGCGCGCTGCAATATGTGCCCAGTGGTCGCAAGATGTTAAGTTATGTGTTGGTGTCGCCGCAGGCGGGCACGTCGGCGGACGAATTGGCGCAGCAGATTCAGCAGCAAACGGGGCTTAAGGCGCGCAGCAACAATGATTTTTGGTGGGAAACCATTGATTGGTACATGGCCAACACGGGGA
>VEQJ01000139.1 GCA_018883285.1 Alphaproteobacteria bacterium | reverse complement strand
CGGTCATACTTATTGCCCGCAGGGTTCAGGGTGGGCAGCAACCTCCGCCAGTGATCGGGATGGTTGGTGAGGCTGTGGGCGGGGGGATGATCAGGCATAAGGTCAGTCTTGCCGATTTCTTGCCTCTACGGCAAGGGGGGGCAAGGGGGGGGATAGAGGAAGAAAACCGCATCGATGCAATGCTGGCAGCTAGGTTGATTTATCCTCAAACATATTGTTCATTTTTTCGTGGAATTTGCCCATCACCTCAATCAAATCGGCCTCCAGATGATGCATGGCCAGCTGCAAATCGGGATCGCCAATGTTGAATTTTTTCACCGATTCCAGAATGGCAATCAGTCTTCCCAACCCATCGGTTACTTCAAACAGTGCGCTGCGCCGTTGTAATGTCATGATGTCCACTCTATTATCTCAATAGTATGAGAAAGGTTGTTAAAATTTTATTAGAAGTTGATCGTTCTTTGCTTGTTTAGGCCAATATAGACTGGTACTGCACCCTGCAACCGATTGTGCAATCGACAATCCATTCTGGCCATGGCGCTCTCCCAGTCATGCGGTTAATAATTGTTACAGTAGCGTGAAATGGTTAAGAAAAACTTATCTTATAATAATTTAAAGCTCCGAATACATTAGCGTTTATTTACGCATGCTCCTGTATTCATAGGTTAGTCTTACGCGGCATCGTTAATTCGCAAAGATAAGCGATTGACGGAGCGATTTTACTTGATAGCACCGCACGTCATTTTGGAACCTAGGACGGGCTTTTGAAACGAGGGCGATAGAGGCGATATCCCCCGCCCTGCATCCATAGCCATAGCCATAGCCATAGCCATGCCATTGCCAGCCTAATGAAAAAGTTTTTTCAGGCTGTTGGTTTTTTCGGATGAACCATCCATCAATTTGGTACCCAGGTCTTGCAGGACACCTGATGGATTCTTGCTCAAAGCCTTTAACGCCTCACCGCCCAATTTCTGTGCATAAAAAGCCAGAACGCGATCCGCCTTAAAAGACAGGGCAGGACTGGCCAGGGGGCCGCGCGCCATCACCTCAAAACTGGGCAAATCGATTGGCTTGGCCAGGGTCACTGTGGCGGTCATGTCCATGGTTTCCGCAATAAAGGCGATTCGCCCCGCTACCTTAGCCTGCCCCACATCGGGGGCGTCGGCAAAACCGTTGGTGGTGCGCGCCACCCCATTGGCAATATCAAAATCGCCAGACACTTTGGCGATCTTGGTCTGCCCGCCTTTCAGCCCATTACCACTCAGCAGCGGCAGAACGTCAGCGGGCGATTTGATGCTGTTCAGGCTGGCAATCAATTTGGCGCCATCATAACCCTGATAGCTGGTATCGCGGATATCAACGCCTGCCTTAGCGGTCAAACTGGTTTCCACCGCCTCAACACTCTGCCCACGCGCCTTACCATCCATGGTCAGGCTGACTTTACCGCCGGCCAGGGGCATATCGGGCGCAAAAGCCGATTTTATCTGATTCAGCAGCAGGTCGTTGATCTTTAGCTTTATCACGCTGTCATGCGGGCTGGTCAGGGGGCGATGGCTGCTGCCACTTAGATCAATGGTGCCGCCCAGGGCTTCGGCCACCAACTGTTTGGCCTTAAGGATCTGATTGCGGTATTCCAGATCCGCCTTAACATTCGTCAGCGGCAATTTCTGCGCCTTATTGGGCAGCTGTAGCTGGTCAATATTCAGCTTAAGCATCGCCGCCATTCGATCCGCCCAATCGGCATCCTGCAGGCCATAGGAGGGGAGCGAGAGTTGCAGCTCAGCCTGAAACGCCCCACCCGACACGGCAGCCGCCGGTTGCGCTGGTTTCTTAAACAGCTGAGCCAGCTTATCAACCGTTACCCCCTGCAACTGCAACACCATATCGCTGGGGTTGGGGCCGCCCAGGCTGACATCCGCCTTGCCCGTCAGCTGCCCACCCAGAAAGTCGGCCTGCAGCGGGTTAAGCAGCACCCGCCCATCGCTAAGATCCGCCTGCGCCTTAAGCCTGGTTAGTTGGATCGGTTCGGCACTCACGCCATCAAGCTGCATATTTAGCGCGGCGGCGGTCAGGGCAACGGTGGTGCCGCGATCATCCCCCTCAGCCAGCCCCACCATGCTGTGGCTTTGCACCTCAACATCCATGCCCGCCACCGCCAGCTTTTGCCCCGCGGCGCTATAGGTAATGTCGGCATCCTGGATCACCAGCTTGCTGATATCGAATTGCGAATTTTCTAAGCCTGCGGGCGACGCCTCCTTACCAGGCTCTTTCGCCCCAGTCGCAACACCCTCTTTTGGAGCAATTGCCTCCGTCTTGCTGGCAGTCTTGTCGGCAGGCTTAGTGGCGGCAAACAGGGGCAGGTTCCAATTGCCCTGGCCATTTGGCAATTGTTCCAGATAGATTTTCGGCTGATCAATGCGCAGGCTGGTCACATTGATTTGACGGCGCAGCAGCATCGCCAAATCGGCCTCAGCCGTCACCCGTTCAATGGTTAGCAATTGGGGGGCAACCCCGCCCTTGGCATTGGCCAGGCCGATTTTATCAACACTGATCCCCAGAATTGGCCAAAAACTTAGACGGATATCGCCGTCAATGGTTAAATCCCGCCCCAATTTTTCCGATGCCATCGCGGTCAGCTGGGGCTTATAGCTGTTCCAATTGATTTGGCTCAGCACCAACCCGCCCACCACCAGCAGCAGCAGGATGACGGCGATAAAGCCCGCCAACAGCTTTAAGGCGCGCCGCCCCAGGCGATGACCACCCGTGCCGGGGCGCGATGCCCCCGAACGTTGGGCGGGGTTACGGTTGGCTTGCGGGTAACGGTTGCTGGTCATGCATGGCCTCAACAACGGGGTTGGACAGAAAGGCCAAAATATCATGACCCGCGCCAAAGTCATAGAGGTCATTGTGCCCCGCATGGCGATAATCGATCAGTCGTTTGGGCGCCGTGGCCGCCGCTAACAAGGCCTGGCCATGCCCTATCGGTACGGTATAGTCTAACCAGCTATGCAGCAGCAGCAGGGGGGCTTTGACCTGCCCAATCTGACCAAGTGAATCAAAGGGATCCTTAACCAAAATTTTGGCCAGGGGCTTAGGGATAATCGGCATATGATAGGCGGTTAGGGCAACCATGCTGGTAAAAGGTGCCTCCAAAATAACCGCCTTAATTTGTGGATTGTTGGCCGCCCCACGAATGGCCATCGCCGTGCCCAAGGATTCACCATAAAGCACGGTTCTGTCAGGGGTAATGCCCTGCCCAATCAGCCATGCCATCGCCGCGTCCGCATCGGCAAACAACCCCTGTTGGCTGGGGGCACCCGCGTTGCCGCTATAGCCCCGCCAGGCTGGCAACAAAACGCCATAGCCAGCCTTTATTAGCGGCTGAATTTTAAAGGTTCGATACTGCAAATTGCCTGCATTACCATGAAACATCAGCACCACGGGCTTGCCCGTAGCCGCGGGGTGATACCAGGCCAACAGGTTCAGGGCATCCGACGTCGGAATCTTCACCTCTTGCAAGCTATCGAGCTGACCATTCAGTTTAGCGGCCGCCAAATCGGGGGGGCGGCTATCTGGCTGAAAAATCAAGCGGCGTTGAAAACCGTACAACATCCCAACCGCCAGCAAATACATAATCGCCAGCTCAGCCATCAGGATGATCCACCATCGTTTTTTCAGCAGGGTTGCCCATCGATTCATCACATCATCTTATCGTAAAAGAGGCACAAACGCCAGCTAACCCAAATCCTTCAACCCATGGCCGTTCCCGCCCCCCGCCTGCCCCGATTTACCGAATCATGCCGCCTTGCAGGATCGCCTGTACATCAGGGTTCGGGTGGCGGGTCGTCAGATCATGCTGAATCAACCTGACATCTTTGCTGACGCCCCCAAAGTTATCATAACGGACAGTATAGGAATCTGGCAGCATGCGGCCACCCGCCTTGGTTTGCAGCCCTTGCCCCGGCTGATTATTGGGATGCACGGCGGAGATTGCCTGGCCTTGACCAGTGCTGGCCAAAATATCCAGCATGATGTTAACCAGCCTGGATCCCACCCCGCGCCCACGGGCAGCCTCTGCCACATACACTTGCGCCAGCAATGCCGCGGATCCGTTATAGGCAGGCTGTAACTCCAGGCTGCAATCCCGCTGCCCCCGCACGATACCCAACAGCGTTTCCCCGCCATCTAAGGCTGTTTCAACCGCCATCACGCCCCAGGCATTTTCCCCCTGCTGCCAATGGCCTTCCCACAACGCCCCAATGCTGGCGGGGGTAATATGGGCGGCAAATTCGGGGCAGAGCTTCGTATAGGCTGAACGCATCGCTGCATGATGCATTGCCACCACCGCGGCGGTA
>VEQJ01000138.1 GCA_018883285.1 Alphaproteobacteria bacterium | reverse complement strand
AATTGCGGCTGAACAGCCTGTCCGACCCAGCGGGCGCGGCGGCCAGTATTGGCAGCACCAGCCCCCCCGCGCCGTTAGCGCCCAAGGCCGATTTGGACTTTTTCCTGCAACGGCTGGGCGAAAAGCTGATAGCGGCGGGCTTTATCGACAACCTTGACCTGCACCGCATCAAATGGCGCAAAATCCAAAACCTGTTCCAAAAAACCCCCTATAGCCAGGGCGAATTGTACCTGTTGCAGGGGATCTTAACCGCCCTGACCACCCCCCGCCCGCATCAGGCCGAGGGTGAGGGCAAGGTTGAGGGCAGCACCGATTCATCGCCACCCCCCATCTTAACCAATTGATAACCACCGGCATGGCAGATTCGATTAGATTAGGGCTGTTCAACCCACCCCCCTATCGCAATCGCCACAGAATTGCCACAGAATTGGATACGCGCGGCATGGCCTATCATCCCTTTTTCCGCCTCGACCACTTCACCCTGCGCCCACCCAAATCGCGGGAGGAGATTGAATTGTTGGCTTCTACGGAGCGTCCATTGTACGATGACGTTGCCTGGTCAACAGAAATTATCTCTGACTGGGTAGAAAGATTCGCACATGGCATCCTAATGCTATTCCAGGATGAAAAGCTGATTGGTGGATTTGGGATGTGGCCGCTGACAGCGGATGATTTGGATGCCATTGCCGCAAACTCAGTGGAGGAATCGGCGGTGCGCCCCGTCACCCTTAGCCAGGTGTTGAACCAGGGCGGTCACCAACATTGGTATATTACCGGCATCTTTTTGCTGCCTGACCACCGCGATCATGCGGCGCGCCGCAGCTTTTCGCAGTTGATTTGCATGGCGCTGAACAACTTGGCCGACAGCGGCCTTATCCGCTTCCCTGCCCAGGTTTGCGCGGTAGGGTACAGCAGGGAGGGGCAACGGTTGCTGGAGCATTTGGGGCTGCAGGTTGATCCCGCCGCCACCACCGATTGGGGGCGTTTTTACCGCCACAATATGGCCAGCCGCGACCAATTCTTCTGGCCCACCATCCGCCAAACCGGCATCGACCAGCTGATTGAACCGCTGGCTTAGGGGGGTTGGGGACGGCGGGTAGGCTGTTACAGTTGTTCCAATGATGCAACTGCGTGTGTTGGTTCGAATCCTACCAGGGGAGCGTTACTCCACAGCATTTTCTAAGATTCGTACTGTCTTCTTATCTGGATCAATCTCTGTCATGGCTCCATAGGGTAAGACCCACATTGGATCGGAGTGACCAAAATCCATACCTGTAACTATCGGGATTAGAGGTATTGTATATTCCTCAAACACACTCAATAATGCTTGATCGTATTCAGGGAAGCACGCTGCCGTCATGTTCCGCCCGCCAGGTTTACTAAACAAAATACCGCTTAAGCGTTTTAATATGCCTTGGGCAGCTAAATTACGCATAAATCTTGTAACAGCATAAGGTTCTATGCCTTCCTCTGATGTCTCAAGGAATAGGATGGCTTGATCCCATGTAGATAGATTTGGCCAAAGCTGGGTATTATTTAAAAACTGTATAACTTCAAGGCAGCCACCGATAAGTCTACCTTTAGCAATATTTCTTATGTTACCAATAAAATTCCATTCATTTGGTGAATTTAAAATGCGCTTGATATTTTGATTTTCTTTATCAGACCAGTCCAAATTTTCGGTTGTCCAGCCATCAGTGTTTCTAGGAATTTCGTCAATCAATTCATTCGAAAATAAATTTTGACGGACTCCATTTATTGTGTAGTTATGCATTGCGGTGTTTTCAGCAAAACCATTCATGACCGCTGGATCATAAAAAGAACTTAAGCCAGCTTTAAGGCACATGAAGTGTGTCACGGTCGTGTCAGAATAGCCCATAAATATTTTGGGATTATTCCCGATAATGTTAAGATCAACGAAGGGCATAAGACGAATCGAATCATCGCCCCCAATTGTTGAAATAATTGCTTTGATGCTGGGATCGAGAAACGCTTCCATCAAGTCGTCTGCGCGTGCTTTAGGATTTTGATAAACCCATTCGGCGTCTCTAAGAGCATGTTTTGTTGGAATAACCTGTAAACCAAAAATTTCCTTTAGACGTTGCTTTCCAATCTCGAAACGATCTGGGAAGACACCAGGCCCTCCCCAAGATAAAGTAATCGCGGCAACTTTATCTCCCTGATTTAGTTTTTTTGGTTTAATAAGTTTCTGCATTTCTATAGCCGTAACATGAGCAAGGAAAAAAGCCCCCGCCTAATCCCCGCTGGCCTCCTCAGGTTCATCCACGACCGCCAGCCACCATTGCGGATCACGGCTGGCCAATGGGCGGGTAAAGGTCCACAAATCCTCAAGCACGATGGAATTGGTTGGATGCCCCTCAACAATCTGTTGGTGCGCATCATAAACCACCAGAATTTGTTCGGAAACAAAGCGCACGCGGATAAAGGCATCACTGCCCTGAATCCACACTTGATCCAAGGTGGCCTGGCGAATATCCAGCAATTTTTGTTCCTGACGATGGCCGGCGGTGATGATGGCCTGATGCGCGTCTTGAAAATCCTGTGCCATGGTGGGGGTGACATAGGGGTGCAGGGCTGGCCAATCGGCCTTGGCAAACGCCTCAACAATCAGGCGAAAAGCCCCCTGTGCCCCCGCCAAAAACCGTTCCTGGTCAAAGGTGGGATCCAATTTTTTCAGCAATTTGGTGCCGCTAAGGCTGCTGGATCGAAACACCTGCGACTTGCCATCGGGGGTGGTTGCGCTGGGTAAGATTTCGGCGGTGGTATCAATAACATCGCCCGCGGCATCCTCCTTAGCATCCCCCTTAGCCTTTTGGGATTGACCATCCTGCGATTTCTGGCCAAACCAGCCGCCCGATGGCCGATCAAATCCATCGCGGCTGCCCAACAGGTTGTACAGGCGCCACAGCATAAACACGGCAATCGCGGCATAGATAATCAGTTCCAGCAGCATGATAACGGGTGGTGGCCTTTGGTTTAGGGGTTAAGGGCGATAGGCCTTAGCAGTACCGATCCCCAACAGCTTGCACCCAAAGCGGGTCAAAACGCAAGGGTTGCCTTGGGCAGACACAACAACAAACACCACAGACAGATACACCACAACAGGAAAGTGTTAACCTTTGTAACGCATAATCGGGCAATAATCGGGGGAAACAGCTGTTGGCTATCAGCGCGGCTTTTTGCACAAAAGGGTTGCGGCAAGCCCCTTCAGTCCTTAGATTATGGTTAACGCTCTAACAAACGGGGCATATTCTAACGTATTTTTTAGCTAAAGAGGCTTTATCATGACTTCAGTTTCAGGCAACGGTCCTGCTGGCGGCGGTTCCGTCGCGGTTGTAGCACAATATATTCGTGGTGTTGCCCTGGACAACCCCAATGCGCCTCTTATCCTGCTGAACAACCTGCGTGAAAATCCCCAGCTGGATGTCAGCGTTGATGTGGCTGCCCGCCTGTTGGCTCCTGGCCAGTATGAGGTGGTGTTGTTCCTAAAGGCTAAGGCCAAATTGGGTGATGAAGACGCCTTTAACTGTGAGCTGTCTTATGGCGGCACCTTTCAGCTGGATGGTCTGCCCGCGGCAGAGATTCACCCGACCCTGTTCGTGGATTGCCCCCGCCTGCTGTTCCCCTTTGCCCGTTCGATTATCGCCAACGCGACCCGCGATGCTGGCTATCCCCCGCTGTTGATTCACCCCATCGATTTTGATGGCCTGTATGCCCAAAAAGGCGACCAAGCCAAGATTGAGGGGATGGAAAGCGGGCATGAGCCTGGCACCGCCTAAATGGTCATCGGGATTCCAGCTGTAGAGAAAACCATTTCAAAGCAGCTGGAAAACCTGGTAAATCACAAAAACCTTTCTGCAAGAGTTTACAAAAATGCCACTGTTGTTATCGCCGATTGATGGATCGCCCATGAAGCAAATTCATCGCTTTGGGATTGAAATCGATGTTTGCCCCACCTCAGGTGGAATTTGGCTGGATAAGGGTGAGCTTGAGAAACTTATGGCGATTTTGAAGGAAGAGTCTGCCCAAGATCAGGCCTATTCCACAGGCCATAGAGAGGATGATCGCCATGCCCGCCCCCGTGATAGGGGGTATGACGATGATGACGATCGTTACAGCCGCGGCGGCCACAGCCGTGATCATAAAAAACACGGCAAAGTTTCAAAACTGTTCGATATTTTTGATTTCTAGACAGTTTTTTGAGGGCTTGGAGCTGACACCTAATAAAGTTCCTTGAGCAGTTTTTTGAGGTCTTTAAGCTGCTCCTTAGGTGAACCAATATTAAAGCGCCATTCGCATTCTTTCAAGAACAAATTGAAATGCTGTTGGGGGATGCCGT
>VEQJ01000137.1 GCA_018883285.1 Alphaproteobacteria bacterium | reverse complement strand
CGCAAGCATAGCAAATACTTTCATGGTTACCGAAAACTTTTTTGATGCCCTGGTGATTGCCAGGATATGTTGGCTTGACCTGCATTGGCAAGTCTGATTCTGTCATGGAAAAGAGATTAAGGCTTTGAATAGGTAAGGCAAGTTAATTGGGTGGATTGTTGCATGGTTACAAAAGCTATCCCTATCGTTGACAGGAAAACACCATGACCGCACCGCACCCCCCTAAGGATTTTGCGCCAGCAGTTGCCAGCGCCGCCCCCCATAGCCCGCCTGTAAAGGGTGATGATCGCCAACGGCTGATGCGGTTGGCCAGCATCGCCAGCTTGGTGGTGGCGGCCAGCATGATTGTTGCCAAATTGGTCAGTTGGATGATGACCGATTCGGTTGGTATGTTGGCCAGCCTGGCCGATTCGCTGTTGGATCTGGTGGCCTCTGCCGTGACCTTTTGGGCGATTCGCGCCGCCGCCGCCCCCCCGGATGAGGAGCATCGCTTTGGCCATGGCAAGGCTGAGCCGATTGCCGCCCTGGCACAGGCGGGCTTTGTGATTGGTACCAGCGTGCTGGTCGCGGTGCAGGCGATGCATCAGCTGATTAACCCTATGCCGCTTAGTCATGTGGGGGTGGGGATGGCGGTGATGGCGGCGGCCTGCGTGCTGACCACGGGGTTGGTTTTGTGGCAACGATGGGTCTATCAGCAAACCCATTCGGTGGCGGTTAAGGCCGATTCCCTGCATTACCAAGCCGATTTGGGGATCAATTTGGTGGTGCTGTTGGCCTTTTGGATTACCGATCTGGTCGGTTGGTGGTGGTTGGACGGGGTGATGGGCTTGGGCATTGCCCTGGTGCTGCTGCGCAGCGCCTGGCACATTGGCCGCAGCGCGATGGACATGCTGATGGATCGCGAACTGCCCGATAACGAACGCGCCTTAATCGTGCAAACGGTGCAACAGCATGGCGGGGTGGCCAGCCTGCACGATCTGAAAACCCGTATGGCGGGCGCGGATCGCTTTATCCAAATGCATCTGGAAATGGATGGCCAGCTAAGTTTGTACCAGGCGCACGCCCTGAGCGATCAGGTGGAGGAGGCGTTGCGGCAGCTGTTTCCCCAGGCGGAGATTATTATCCACCAGGATCCGGTGGGGGTGGAAACCATTCCCGACATGGCGAAAGTATGACGGCTATAGTCGTTCCAATTTAGAAATATACAGCCTGCGAAAATGTTATGAGATCGAGAAACGGAGCGGAGTGTACACGGACGTACATGAGCACCGTATCGCAGAGGTCAAAGCATTTGCAGCACTGGAGATTTTTAAAGTGGAATGACTATAAAGCGAAAATGCTCTAGCTATCCAGCTCAACATAATGGGCAACCGGCGGCAGCCCCGACAGGCGATCCTTTAACAGGGTGCGGAACGACGGGCGTGATTTGACCCGAACATACCAATCCTTGGCCGCCAATTGGCGATCCCAGGGAACATCGCCGATATAGTCCAACACCGACAGATGGGCGGCGGCGGCACAATCGGCCACGCTGAAATGATCGCCCGCCAGCCAGTTACGCCGTTCGGCCAGATAGGCGATATAGTGCAGATGGTACAGAATATTTTCACGGCCAGCGCGAATGGCGGTCGAATCAGGCTCCCCCATGCCAGAAAAGCGCTTAATAATCCGCTCACCCAACAGATTTTTGGTCACCTCGCTGTTAAATTTTTCATCAAACCAGCTGATTAGGCGGCGGGTTTCGGCGCGTTCGCCCAGCGTCTGCCCCAACAGGCTGGGGGTTGAATCCAGCTCATCCAAATACTCAACGATTGTCTGGCTGCCGACCACGGGCTGGTCATTATCCTCAATCATCACGGGCACCTGGCCAGCGGGGTTAATAGCCAGGAATTCGGGGCGACGTTGCCAATAGGATTCCACCTCTAACGCGACGGGCAATCGTTTTTCGCCCAAAACCAACCGTACCTTGCGGGAAAAGGGGCACAGCGGAAAATGGTACAGGGTGCGAAAACCAGCCTCCTGTTGCGGCTGCTGGGCACTGGTGTATGACATCTTTGGCTCCTCAGATGATTGGGGAATGGGGGTGGAGTGGGGGGCACTGACCAACAGGCGTTAGGCCATGTATTGGCCACCGTTGATTGACAGCGTTTCACCGTTGACAAAGGCGGCACGATCATCAACCAGAAACAGCACGGCGTGCGCCAATTCCTCCGCCATGCCCAACCGACCAGCGGGGATGGCGGCAATCACCTTTTGTAGCACTTCGGGTTGGACGGCGGCAACCATTTCGGTGTTGATATAGCCAGGGGCAATGGCGTTGACCGTAATCCCCTTGCTGGCCGATTCCAACGCCAAGGCCTTGGTAAAGCCGATAACCCCCGCCTTGGCCGCGCCATAGTTGGTTTGGCCAACCTGCCCCTTTTGGCCGTTGATGGAGGCGATGTTGATGATGCGGCCATAGCTGCGGGCGCGCATCCCCTCAATGACCTGGCGGCTCATGTTAAAGCAGGAGTTTAGGTTGGTGATCAGCACCGCCGCCCACTGCTCAGGCGTCATTTTGTGCAAAAAGCCATCGCGGGTAATGCCCGCGTTGTTTATCAAAATCTCAATCGGCCCCAAATCGGCCTCAACCTGTTGCACGCCAGCGGCGCAGGCATCAAAATCGCCAACATCCCAGGAATAGGCGGGAATTTCCGTTTGCTCCGTGAATTTTTTGGCGGCGGCCTGATTGCCAGCAAAATTGACCGCAACCCGATGCCCCGCCTGTTTCAGCGCCCAGGCAATGGCGGCACCAATACCGCGTGTTCCCCCCGTTACCAATGCAACCCGACTTGACATGGCCAAAACTCCCTTAACATGAAAACCAAGGCTTTAGATGTAGGCAATTCATTGAGGTTTGAGAAGGGGGAATTTGCACTTGTCCACACTTGTTGTGTTAACCGCTCCACCACCCCACCACCAAGCCGACCAGCGCCACCGTTTCCAGCGACCATGTTTCCTCTTGCAAGGGATGCAGTTTTAGCAAGCGCACCTGCCCCTGATGCCATTGCAACAGGCGGCGGGGCAGAAACTGCCCCTCATGACAAATCAGCACCAGGCGATTCGGCGCCAGCGGGCGGTCGGGATCGACATACAGCAAATCGCCCTGCATCAATTGCGGTTGCATGCTGGTGTCGGGCACGCGAAAGGCAAAGGCGCTGGGGCTGTTGGCCAATTGCGGCGGGGCGGGCACCCGTTGCGGTTGTGTCATGGCATCGGCGCTGGTCTGGCTGTTGCCACGCAAGGGAATCATCAGCGGGGCGGCCGCGCCCTCATGGCTGGCTGAAATGCTGGCGGGAACCGTTGTGTACGGCAGGCTGCTGATCCCCGATGGCGGCGGTAATTCGGCCGATAGCGATGCGGGCGCCGGGGCGTCAGCAGGCGCCGATAAGCCAGGCAGCAAATCGACCGGATGACATTCCAGCGCTTGTGCCAAGCGGTTCAGCCAGTCAACCGTCAGCCGTCGTTGCCCTTTTTCCAGCTTATCAATCTGCCCCTTGCTGGTGCCAACCCGATCGGCCAGCTGTTGCAGGCTTAGCCCTAAGGCATGACGGCGGGGGCGCAGGGCGTTTATCATTGTCTTAGCCTAGCAGCTTTCAACCAAAAGTCAACAAAATGGATACGGCTCTTGCCAATCGTATCCAAATTGGATACAGCTGTGGGCATGAAACTGTCTTGCTACCTTACCCTTCATGATCTCAGCGTTAGCGATTTTGCCGCGCGCCTTGGGATCGCCAGTCGTATGACCCTGTATCGCTATGCCACCGGCTTGCGTCGTCCCAACGCCGCGATGCTGGCGCGTATCCACCAGCTGACCGATGGCATGGTGACGGCCGAGGATTTTCCGATCATGCGGTCGGTGCCATCAGCCAAAAAGATTAAGGACAATGCAGCGACCCCGAAAAAACGCGCCAAGAAAAAAACCTATGCCGATTTGTCGCCGGTGGTGCAAACCGCCATGCAGGATTTGGGGGATCACGCCGATTATCAGGCACCCCATGGCTTTTGGCTGGCGGGGCGTCCCGTTTCGCTGCCAGCACTGATAGCCGCCGCCAACCAGGTGCGGGTGGGGATGGGTTTGGCGCCGCTATCCTATCCGCTGGCCAACCCACTGGGCCCCGATGGACGGCCGCAAGAATCCCTTCAGCAGGCCATCGGCCAGCTCTGATTTTCCTCTAGCCCAATTTTTCTCTAGCCCCAAGGACTAAGCGATGACCACACCCACCTCAGAAATGGCCAACAATTGGCACAGCACCACTGTGGAACAGCGGTTGGCCTCAGCGGCGGCCGTTTTGCGTCGCCTGCCCGGCGCGATGCCCCGCACCAAACTGACC
>VEQJ01000385.1 GCA_018883285.1 Alphaproteobacteria bacterium | reverse complement strand
GGCCGAACCAGGTTCAAATGCCCCTCATGCAGCGCCCCCATGGTGGGTATCAGGCCAAGGTCGTCGCCGCCGACGGTTTGCCGCCATTGCTGCAGGGAATCCAAATCGCGTAGCAGCGCCATTGCCATAATTAGCCTCTTTTGGGTCGCAATTGGCTGACCTTAGAGCCGATTTTAGCCCCACTGCCACCATTATCTTGGCCATCATCCTGAGTGATCTGGCCATAAATGGCTGGCGAATCGCTGCTTTGGCTTTCTGCCCCATCCTCTAAGCCATAGACCTGTTCCGCACTGGGGAAGGTGCGCGCCCGCACATCCGCGGCAAAGGCCTGCAACGCCGTGGCGGCCAGGCTGTTCAGATCGGCGTAGCGTTTGACAAAGCGGGGGGCGCGACCACCCTGCCAGCCCAACAAATCCTCACTAACCAAAATCTGCCCATCGCAGGCGACGCTGGCACCAATGCCGATGGTGGGAATCGCCACCGCCTGGGTAATGGCGCGCGCCACCCCCTCCGCCACCGCCTCAACCACCAAGCCGAACGCGCCCGCCGCCGCCAACGCCTTGGCATCGGCCAGCAGTTGCGCCGCCGCCGCCGCATCCCGCCCCTGATAGCGATAGCCGCCAATGCTGTTCACCGATTGCGGCTGCAACCCGATATGACCCAGCACGGGGATACCACGCGCGGTTAGGAAGGCGACTGTTTCCGCCATCACCTGCCCCCCCTCCAGCTTGACCGCCGCCGCCCCAGTTTCCTTCAGCACCCGCGCCGCGCTGTCAAAGGCTTGTGCCGGGCTGGCCTGATAACTGCCAAAGGGCAAATCGACCACCACCAGCGCTTTGCGGCACGCCTGCGCCACGCTGCGCCCATGGGCAATCATGATGTCCAGGGTTACGGGCAGGGTGCTGGGCTGGCCATAGGCGACCATCGCCAACGAATCGCCGACCAAAACCAGATCGGCGACGGTATCGGCCAACCCAGCCATAATGCTGTCATAAGCGGTCAGGCAGACCAACGGCTGCGCCCGCCCCTTAGAGGCCAGAATATCCGCAACACTATAG
>VEQJ01000384.1 GCA_018883285.1 Alphaproteobacteria bacterium | reverse complement strand
GCTGATCCAGTGGGGGGATGCCGATGTGATGGTGGCCGGCGGCGCGGAGAGCCCGATTTCCGAGATCGGGATTGCCGGCTTCAACGCTTGCAAGGCGCTGTCCACGAAGCGGGCGGATGATCCGGCGAAGGCGTCGCGTCCCTATGACGCCGACCGCGACGGGTTCGTCATGGGCGAGGGCGCGGGCGTGGTGGTGCTGGAAGAATACGAACATGCCAAGGCGCGCGGCGCGAAGATTTACGCCGAAGTGCTGGGCTATGGCCTGTCGGGCGATGCCTATCACATCACCGCCCCGTCAGAGGATGGCAATGGCGGCTTTCGCGCGATGCGCAGCGCCCTGAAAAATGCTGGGCTTAACCCCGATCAGGTCGATTACATCAACGCCCACGGCACCTCAACCCCCCTGGGGGATGAGATTGAGGTTAAGGCGGTGCGGGAACTGTTTGGCAGCGCGGTGGATAAGCTGTCAATGTCCTCCACCAAATCCTCCATCGGCCATTTGTTGGGCGCGGCGGGCAGTGTGGAGGCGATTTACAGCGTGCTGGCCATGCAAAATGGGGTGTTGCCACCCACCCTGAACCTGCATAACCCATCCGAATCCTGCCTGGGCATTGATCTGGTGCCGCTGCAGGCCAAAGAAAAGACGGTCAAAGTCGCCCTGTCCAATTCTTTTGGATTCGGTGGTACCAACGCCAGCCTGCTGTTCCGCGCGGTTTAACTTTTTGTCAATCTATATAAATAGTTGACAAAATAATCTTTCGTATTATTTGTGGTCACGAGTTTTTTGCCTACATAATGATGCATCGGATATGGACGGCGGCGAGGAAAGATTTTGTGTTTTTAAGGTATCGCGTGGCAATTCCACGCCATTGTTTCAAATGAAGAAAAGCATTTTCAACAATATGCCTTATTTTTGGGATAGGAAAGCCTCTGCGCGCAATTCGGCACTGGTGGAGCTATTGGGATGGTTCTCGCGGGAGTTGTTATGCAGGGGACAATCGTTATTCCCGCTGCGGCACGCTATTTAGCGCCCGCCCATCCGCCACCCACCCCGATAGAGTTATCC
>VEQJ01000383.1 GCA_018883285.1 Alphaproteobacteria bacterium | reverse complement strand
TACTGAAATTCAATACCATTTTCATCAAACAATTTTTTAGTTCGCTCAGCCATAATGACATGAGCTGCAGCAGATGGATGCACTGGATCAAAGAATAAATAGCCATTGCAAGCACTACTTCTTGCTTTAGGCTTTATACTAGCGACCATTTTTACGATAGATTTTGGTGAGGAATTGCTCATGGCTTCTTCATAACATGTGTTTATTACATTAGTAAAACCAAAATGGTCTGGGTGCATCCTGCAAAACTGTAGGCGGATGGATTTAGTTGCGGAAAATTCATGGTGCCTTGCGCGCCGATAATATTCTGGCTGCGATCAAAAATGGCTTGGTTGGCTGGGGTTGAACGATCGCGAAACAGAAACACCTGCTCCACCCGCAGGCCGTTGGCGCTGATTAGGGTATTAATGCCATTAACAATGCCCGCGCCGTCACGAATGACGCTGTTGGCCAGGGTACGATTTTCGTTGTCACGCGATGTATCCTGGCTGGCACTGCTCATCAGCGTAATCGCGCTCATAATTGCACCGATAAGAACCAATACCAAGAACACGACCCCAATCGCAAAGCCCCCCCGCCCGCGCCAGCCATGTTCTGGTTGGATAGGCGATTTTGGCAGCAGGGAATGGGTTGGCAATTGAGTCATGGTGGCATTCTCCGTTATGGCAAGGGCACGGTGGCTGTATTGGTGCTTCCTGGGCATGGATCAACCTTAGTTCCAGGCTCACGGTACAGTCTTACAACAACCGTTCGATAATATTGATTGGTTGAGGCAATGGCAGCATTGTTACAAAAAAAGGCGGTTATGCCCAAATTGTTTAGGCGATCCGTGATGCCCTGCATCAAATTCACCATCGACGTATCGTTTATGTAATTGGAAGCTGGTTTAATGGCTAAGGTGACACCTGAAGCACCAGAAAGACTACTCATCTCTCCCTTATTATTGGCATAGGCCACTACCACCTGACTGTCGGCCACAGAGTAAATAACGGGATTGCTGGGGAGAGCATTAACATAACCTGGGTTAGGCTGAGCGGGGTTGGCCAGCAAAGCTGATTGTCCAATTAC
>VEQJ01000136.1 GCA_018883285.1 Alphaproteobacteria bacterium | reverse complement strand
CAACAGCACCAGGGCGCGGGAAATTCTGGCCAGCTCCGCATGGGTTTGCAGGGTTTCGCGCCGTTTGGGCTGGCTAATCTGATCCAAATTGGCCAGCAGGTTTTCAACGCTGCCAAACCGCTGAATCAGCTCCGCCGCGGTTTTGACCCCGATGCCAGGCACGCCAGGCACGTTATCGCTGCTATCCCCTGTCAGCGCCTGCACCTCCATCACCTGTTCGGGCGGCACGCCGAATTTGGCCAACACCTCATCCGCGCCAATCGGGATGTTTTTTAACGGATCCAGCAGGCCGACTTGCGGCCGAATCAGCTGCATCAAATCCTTATCGCTGGACACAATCGTAACGCTTTGTCCCGCCTGTACCGCGGCGGCGGCATAGCTGGCCAACAGGTCGTCGGCCTCATAGCCGGCCAACTCCACCTGCGGCAGGCCGAACGCCTGGGTAGCCGCCCTGACCAGGGCGAATTGCGGAATCAAATCCTCGGGCGCTTCGGGGCGATTGGCCTTATAGGCGGGGTACAGATCGTGCCGAAAATTCTTGCGCCCCGCATCAAACACCACCAACAGCGGCGCGCCCGGATAGTTTTTCAACAGCCGCAACAGCATGTTGCAAAAGCCGTAAACCGCCCCCACCGGCACCCCCGCTGGGTTGGTCAGCGGGGGCAGGGCGTGGTAAGCGCGAAACAAAAAGCCCGATGCATCCAACAGCAGCAGGGGTGGGCGGGCGCCAGAAGTCGTGGGGGGAGCAATTTCCACCCGCAAAACTATGGTTTGGGTTGAGGCTCTGCCGCACCCTCTTCAGTGGTTTTGTCATCCGCTTTGTCAGAAGTTTTTAGGGGCTTACCTTCCAGGTCAAAGCGTTCGATTTTGGCATTTTTGCGCAAATCCTCTATAACTGTTTGAACCGTCTGCCCACTCATTTTTTGCTTCAGCTCTTCTTTGCTGTCCTCAAAGCTGGGGGCTTCGGATTGGCGACGCCCCTCAACCTTAATCAAATGCCAACCAAATTGGGTTTGAACGGGTGCCTTAACAACATCCCCCTGCTTGAGGGCAAAGGCGGCATCGGCAAAGGGCTTAACCATCCGATCATGGCTAAAGAATCCTAAATCGCCGCCATCGGCTGCCGATCCATCTTTAGAGGCCTCTTTGGCCAGGGCGGCAAAATCCTCACCCTTATTGATCCGCGCCAACAGCTTGTCGGCCTCATCCTTGGTGGCCACCAGGATGTGACGCGCCCGCACCTGATCCTCTGGCTTATAGACCTTCACCTCATCCTGATAGGATTGTTTCAACAGATCGTCGGTCAGTTTTTTATCAACCTCGCGACGAATCCATGCCTGCACCATGATGCTTTCCTGTGCCTCAGTGATTTGGCGGCGAACCTCCTCATCCTTATCGATACCGGCGGCCTTTGCCTTTGACAGCGCCAATTTGTTGTCAATCAGGCGGTTAACCAGCTTTGGGTACAATGCCTCAGTCGGTTGTTGGCGGACAAAGGGTGGCAGCTGTTCCTTAAAGGCTTCCAGATCGGCGCGGGTAATGGCCATCCCATCAACCTTTGCTACCAGCGGATCTGAAGATTGCGAAGCCTTTTGCTGACTATACCACAGCGCGCCGCCAACCACGGCGACCACCACCACGGCTAACAACCATTTGCGCTGAAAAATCGTTGACGGCGGGGTCAGTTTGGGGGTGGTCATGATTGATTGCTCCTTAAGGAAAACAGGGAAAGGAAAAATTTTAGGATTTTAGCTATAAAGGATTGCCCCAATCATGGCAATCACCCCGTTGCGTATGCGGCGGGCAGCTTATGGCAACGCTTAACCCCCCTACAACTCCCTTGTGAAGCATGGCTAAGGGCGATAGGTTGGCGGCATGACTTATATGATTTTTAAGGCGTTGCATCTGATTGCCATGGTGGCCTGGATGGCGGGGCTGTTTTATCTGCCGCGCCTGTATGCCTATCACGCGGGGGTGGCGCGCGGGGGTGAGGTGGATCAGCTGTTTCAGGTGATGGAACGCCGCCTGTTGCGCATTATCATGAACCCCGCGATGATCGCCACCTTTCTGTTCGGGATTGCGATGGTGGTGATGGCGCCCGAAAAGATGCAGGGCGGCTGGTTGCATGTCAAATTAACCCTGGTGCTGGTGCTGGCGGGTTTTCATGGCCTGCTAGCGCGATGGCGCAAGGGCTTTGCGGCGGGCAGCAATCGGCGGAGCGGTCGTTTTTACCGCATGGTCAACGAAATCCCCACCCTGCTGCTGATTGCCATTGTGCTGTTGGCGGTGTTGCAACCGTTCTAACACCCGCCGCCCCCACCGCCTCCACCGATTCACCGCCCAACCCACAAAAATTCTCACAAAGTCTGGCAAAGGGACTGTACAATCCGTTAGGAAGTTGCTAAGCACTTTAGGCTACACTAATCGTTGAGCCATCTTACGACGATTCAAAGCAAATTTTTCGGTTGGTTTTGCGGCAAAGCTTAGCACGATGGTTGCTGACTAAGCTGTCATGCCAACAGATAGAACATTCCTTTTCTTTGTTAGCTCCACCCCCCTTATTCGTTTGCTTTATCAGATTTTTTAATTTTGTGACCCTGATTGCCTGCGATAAATTCCTTTAGGAAGCCCCACCCATGAATCTTAATGATCTGAAGCGCAAATCCCCCGCTGAGCTGCAGGCCTATGCCGAAAGCCTGAACATCGAAAACATTTCGATCATGCGCAAACAGGATATTTTGTTTGCCATTCTGAAATCCCTGGCGGAGCAGGAGGTGACGATTACTGGTGGCGGCGTGCTGGAAGTGCTGCCCGACGGATTTGGATTTTTGCGCTCGGTGGAGGCCAACTATCTGCCCGGCCCCGACGATATTTATGTGATGCCAACCCAGATCAAAAAAATTGGCCTGCGGACGGGTGACCAATTGGATGGCGATATTCGCGCCCCCAAGGATGGCGAACGCTATTTTGCCATGACCAAGATTAATAAGGTGAATTTTGAGGAGCCTGAGGCGGTGCGGCACCGTATTGCCTTTGAAAACAACACCGCGCTGTTCCCCACCGAACGCTTTAAGCTGGAACGGGATAAGGCGGCGACCAAGGATATGACGGGGCGGGTTATCGACCTGATGATTCCCCAGGGTAAGGGGCAACGGACGCTGATTGTGGCGCCAACCCGCACGGGGAAAACCGTGCTGATGAAAAACATCGCCGATTCGATCGCCGCCAATCATCCCGAAGTCTTCCTGATTGTGCTGCTGATTGATGAGCGGCCTGAGGAGGTGACGGACATGTTGCGTTCGGTAAAGGGGGAGGTGGTCAGCTCGACCTTTGATGAACCCGCCACCCGCCATGTGCAGGTCGCCGAAATGGTGATTGAGCGCGCCCGCCGCATGTGTGAGCATAAGCGCGACGTGGTGATTCTGTTGGACTCCATCAACCGCCTGGCGCGTGCCTATAACACCGTGGTGCCCTCATCCGGTAAGGTGTTGACAGGGGGGGTGGATGCCAACGCGATGCAGCGGCCAAAACGCCTGTTCGGCTCTGCGCGCAATATTGAGGAGGGGGGCAGCCTGACCATCATCGGATCCGTCCTGGTCGAAACTGGCAGCCGCATGGATGAGGTGATTTTTGAGGAGTTTAAGGGAACCGGCAACTCCGAAATTGTCCTGGATCGTAAGGTCGCCGACAAACGCACCTATCCCGCCATCGACATTATCAAAAGTGGCACCCGCATGGATGAACGCTTTGTTGACAAAACCGTTCTGCAACGCGTCAACATGCTGCGCCGCATGTTGATCAGCCATTATGGCAGCGCCAGTGAGGCCTTAGACTTCCTGCTGGAAAAAATCCGCACCACCAAAACCAACGACGAATTTATCGAATCGATGAACAAATAGGGCGGCGTGAGCTTTTGGCGGCGCAGGGCAGCGGGCATTGGCTCAGGCTTGGCTATACAGCTTCGGGACAGCTTCAGTACGGGGCAGAATTTTGTTGGCCATGCGATGCGAAAAACCCTAGCCATCGGCCAAAAACTGTGGCATAACCAGCCCCTTGGCCAAAGCAAACCGCGTTTTGATTTCGCCCAATGGTGTGAGGAGGGGTTGCCGAGCGGTTAAAGGCAGCTGACTGTAAATCAGCCCTCTCTGAGTTCGCAGGTTCGAATCCTGCCCCCTCCACCATTTTCCTATTAGCAATAACAAAAATAAGTGTTTTTGTTATCCAGGATAAAAAGTTTCCTTGATTTTCATCCTGCTAATGGACTTTTCAAACAAAAGCTGTGTCATCATTTGATCACAACGACCTAGCGATAAAAAAGCGCACAGTGTCCGCCAAAAAATCCGCTGAAACAGTGAATATCGCTTCATGAGAAACGGCTACCTGCCCTCTCTCTAATTGCGGTATTAGCAGCTGCCGTTATACATACAGCCATAGTTGTTATAACGA
>VEQJ01000135.1 GCA_018883285.1 Alphaproteobacteria bacterium | reverse complement strand
TGCTAATGTTGGGCTTATTCTGCGCGATACCGCTGGCAAATACACGCCAAGCATCCGCGTGCCAGGGCATGGACAGATGCGACTGTACCACGTTCCATCGTCAATTCTTGCTTTGGGGGACGATGATGTCGATGCGTGATGCCTTCTCAGGCCTGTTTCCTGCAAACGTCACACAAGGTGTTTCGGGTGTTTCAGGTGTTGCAAAAACAGGAATCATCAGGAAATCCAATACTCCGCCTGATCCATCTCCCTGCAACACCTCAATCACCCCTAACGCTGCTGGTGTTTCATCTGTACTGGCTGCAACACCTTTTGCTTTGCCGCATCATGGCATGGGTGTTTCAAATAATACAAAGCAAATTCAAAGCATTGTCACAACAAAAACACCCGAAACACCCGAAACACCTGAAACACCTCATGACGACCTACCCGACACCGATTTTCTCGATATGTTCCATGAACGTGCTGCTATCGTCGAATATGACGGCAAGTTTCCGCGCCACATGGCCGATGCCATCGCCTATTGGGACACTTTCCTACAGTTCGTGACAAATCGCCATCCGACTATCCGCGCCGAATTTGACGCCATCCTTAACGCCCACCCCTTCCATTGAAAGGAAACCCTATGACCGCCAAGAATAAACCAGAAAAAATTGACAAGTCAAAAACCCTAAACATACCAATTGAGGCTGGAAAATCGCGCGATACGCTTTTGGCAGAGTTGGCGCTAAACGGGGTGGCAAACAGTGCCACGGTGGCAGTTGCCTTTTCCAAAAGCAATTATGGAGACCTAGCCCTGACTGAGTGCATGCAGGTTTTGACCGAAAAGGTAGTGGCTGTGCGCCAAGGCAATCTTAGGGATGCTGAAACATTGCTGGTTGGCCAAGCCATGGCTTTGGATGCCATATTTGCCTCGCTGGCACGGCGGGCGCAGATGAACATGGGGGAGTATATGAACGCCGCTGACCGCTATATGCGCTTAGCCTTAAAAGCGCAGGGGCAGTGCCGAGCGACCCTGGAAACGCTGGCGACGATTAAAAACCCACCTTTGGTCTTTGCCAAGCAAGCCAATATTACCAACGGGCCACAGCAGGTAAACAACACCGTCAATAAGTCGGATGTGGGCTTCGATGCCAGTACGCGCGGGCACGCGCATGCGGGAAATTCAAATTCTGTGCAAAACGAACTATTGGAGGATTCGGATGAGTAAGGGGTGGACACCGGAGCGACGGGCGCGGCAGGCGGCCGCAATCCAACGCTGGCAACCGTGGGCGCAATCCACCGGCCCACGCAGCCCTGACGGCAAGGCGCGATCTGCCCGCAATGCTGACAAGGGCGGGGAATGGCGAGAGACACGGGATCTTATCAAGGAGATGAATCAGCTGATGCGGCAGCAGCAGGAAGCGCTGGGGGAGATTGAGGACAAGCTATTTTAGGGCAGTTCAGGCAATCCTAATTCCTTAAGATATGCGTTATGCGCGTCCTTAGCGTAATTGACTGATTTTTCCAAATCTATGAGCTTGGCGTTTACCGCAGAAAGATCAATTGCTTCTTCGGCCACGGCGGTGCTGACATAGCGGGAGATATTGAGGTTATAGTCATTTTCTGCAATCTCATCGAGCGACACACGTCTGGAATAGCGTGTCTCTTCATTACGGTGCTGGTAGGTCTCGACAATCTTGCCAATATCGTCGGGTGTTCCATCTTTGCCATCGCGCAGCTTGTTCTGCCGTTTGCCTTTTTCAAAATGCTCGCTGGCATTGATGAACAGAACATCATCGGGTTTTTTGCATTTCTTCAGCACCAGGATGCAGACAGGAATGCCGGTGGAATAAAACAGATTGGCCGGCAGCCCAATCACCGTGTCGATGTTCCCGTCCTCTAAAAGCTTACGGCGAATACGTTCTTCTGCGCCACCACGGAACAGCACACCATGGGGCAAAATAATCGCCATGGTGCCTTCTGGCTTCAAGAAGTTAATGCCGTGCAGCAAGAAGGCAAAGTCTGCTGCCGATTTTGGGGCAAGACCGTGGCTTTTAAAACGCACATCATCGCCTAAAGCATCTGTGGGCTCCCAGCGCAGGCTGAAAGGCGGGTTAGCGACTATGGCATCGAAATATGGCTTCTTGGCCGGATTGGATTCGCGCAGCATATCCCAATCGTTGGTCAGGGTGTCGCCGTGAAAAATCTCGAACTCAGTATCTTTTACCCCATGCAGCAGCATATTCATGCGACAGAGGTTATAGGTGGTAATGTTCTTTTCCTGCCCATAAATCTTACCAACTGATGCGCTATGTTTTCTTAATTGGTTACGAACATTCAAGAGCAGTGAACCTGAACCACAGGCAAAGTCAAAAACGCTTTCCAGTTTCTTTTTAACGCCTGTCTTGGGCTCCTGACTATCCAGCGTTACGATGCGGGACAGGATGGTTGAAATTTGCTGCGGCGTATAAAACTCACCAGCTTTTTTGCCTGACCCAGCGGCGAACTCACCGATCAGATATTCATAGGCATCGCCCAACACATCTTCATCGGTCGAGAATTGCTGCAACCCTTTGTTGATCTCGGTGACGATGGCACAGAGTTTGGCGTTGCGAGCCGAATAGTCTTTGCCCAGCTTTTCAGAGCTTAGGTTGATTTCCGAAAACAGCCCCTGAAACGTGGTTTCGAAAGATTCCGTCTCGATAAACTTAAAACCCTCTTGCAATGTTTTTAGCAAATCACTGCTTTGCACCCGCGCCAGCTGAGCAATGCTGCCCCACAGATGCTGTGGCTTGACCACATAATGCACCTTGCGGCGCATCTGTGCCTCGAATCTTGTCGTATCCTTAGGGTTAGCGGCATACCAAAGCGCCAGCGGGGTGTCCTCGGGCTGCGCTATTGTATCGGGATAATCGCGCCCCAGCTCTTTCTTGGCAGCGATTTCATAATTGTCCGACAAGTAACGTAAAAACAGGAAAGACAGCATATAATCGCGGAAATCATCCGCGTTCATTGCGCCGCGCAGCTGATCCGCGATTGCCCAGAGGATTTTCCCCAATTCTTTTTGTTGGTCGTCGGTCATTTTTGGGGCTCCTGTTGATGGGTTAGCTCTGGCAGTTCAAAGCGGTAACGCTCTAAAAACGCCGAGTAGATTTTTTTGAATAGGTCTTTGGTGTCGTCCACCATTTCGTGGGGTTCATAAATTGAGTATTTACCGTGGCTTAAAAGGTTCAGGGCGCGGGTATATAGCACTTCGTCTTCCAAGCCATGAATGCAATTTGAAAAGCCTTTTAAGCCAAAGAAAATAGCCGTTTTCTCCATGATGCTGCGAAGAACATTGAAATGATAAGTGTATATCTGATCTGCTTCGACAGCCCTTCTTAGCTCGCTTAAAGTTGCAACATGATGAAAAAATGGTGTTTCATCCGTGCTGCGCAGAGTGTAAATTTCTGAGTTATTCGCCCGATGATAGAAATGTGTCTTGGTGCTGTGATTCTTGAGCTCATTGTACATCACATTGAAAAATAGACCGTGATGGGTAGAAACAACGGCTTTAACCTTGCCTTTCCCTTTTTTCAAAATCTGCGCTAAATCACTGGCCACCGCGATGGCTTTATTGTCGTCCAGTGATGAAATGGGGTCATCAATATACAGGTTTTTCACCCACGAATAGGATTCATGGCCGTCGATAACCAGCTCGCAGATTGCTAGATAGATGCACCAGATGAAGATATTCTGCTCACCACGGGAAACCTTAATGTTTTGCTCATCACCACGCGAGAATCTAACTCTCCAATCTTCATAGTCGATCTTGAAATCAAAATCAGCGTAACGCTCCAGGAAGGCAAAGATTTTTTCTTCCAGCGCAAGCTCCTTAAAGCCAGAGAAGAAGGCAGATGCCGAATTGATATTAAGATAGCGTTCTGAATCACCCTGAAGGTCATTGTGCCAATAAAACAGGTCTTCGGTGAAGGCATTGAAATAAAGCGTATCCTTGCCGGCTTTCTTTTTTCCTGCCTCTTTGAACTCCATAGAAAGGCGGGTTTTTCCTGTGCCATTATAGGCAAACATCAAAACATAGTTATGGTTGTTCAGGTCGTCCCGAATACGCGTGACCACTTTCCCAAGTGTTTTGAACTCCTGAATTTTTGGCTTTCCACTCATTCCTGCACCCCGCGCAGCGAGCGTACCCGGTAGCCGACGGCCAAGATGGCGTCCAGATTGTAGAGCATAACAGGACGCTGCACCTCCCGCTCCCCTTCGATTTGAACTACCGAGGATTCCTCGGTAACTGAAGCTTCCTCCAGTTCCCCGTCCTCGAAGATGTTCTTGAGGTGTAGCCCCACATTGTCCGTGGTCACATCAAAAAGCTGGGCCATTTCGCGCTGAGAAAGCCAGACGGTTTCGTCTTTGGCGCGGAGTGTGATCTGGCTTCGTCCGTCTTCCGTGGTGTAGAGGATGAGGT
>VEQJ01000382.1 GCA_018883285.1 Alphaproteobacteria bacterium | reverse complement strand
GTCGGCAGCGTCAGAATGTGTATAAGAGACAGGGCTTTGTGTGGCCGTATGTGCAGCATTTGGAATATCTGGTTGGGGTGGGGGTTGATGAATCGACCCAACTGTTGCTGAACATTTGTGGCCGTCTGTTGTTGGGGCTGTCGATTTCGGTGGGGTTTTTGGCGGGCGCCGATTATCTGTATCAACGCTTTGTCTTTTTGCGGGATCAGCGCATGACCCTGCAAGAGGTTAAGGATGAAATGCGCAATTCGGAGGGGGATCCGATGATTAAGGCGCGGCTGAAGCAGATTCGTCGCCAACGCGCCAAAAAACGGATGATGGCGGCTGTCCCCAAATCGACCGTGGTGATCACCAACCCCACCCACTTTGCCGTCGCCCTGAAATTTGAAATGGGTAAGATGGAGGCGCCGATTCTGGTCGCCAAGGGGATGGATGATGTGGCGCACCGCATTCGGGCGGTGGCGTTGGAAAACCGTGTGCCAATTCTGGAAAATCCGCCGCTGGCACGCGCCCTGCATAAGGATGTCGAGCTGGAGCAGGAAATTCCGATGGAACATTACCAGGCGGTGGCGGAAATCATTGGCTACATCCTGCGCCTTCAGGGTAAGGTGCGCAGCCAGGGTCCCGCCGTTCCCCCGCCAGGCAGCCGCCTAAGACGGGATTAGGGAGTTGGGATTAGCGCGCCCGCGCATAGGCAAGCTGTGCGTTACGCTGCGCATGGTATTGACGGGTTGCTTGAAAAAAGCTGTACAGCGCCTCGCCCGTTGCTTTTGTGGCCTCAAAAACCTGTTTGCAGGTGGTGTCAAAGCTCTGCCCACCCCCAATATTGGGATCAATCAGGTCGCACATGGTCGACCATACTGTGCTTATGATTCCATGAGCCGTCCTGCCAATCAAATTGGCACATGCCTGCACAACTGGCGTGAAATCTGGCCTGGTCGCTGTGGATTGTTCGCTTAAGGACGGTTGGGCAGGGGCGGTTAAGGCAGGGGTGGCTGGGGGAGGGCTGTTTGCAATCCCTGGTGGTGGTGTTGTTGATGAAGAGGGGGTGGCGGCGGCAACTTGGGCAG
>VEQJ01000381.1 GCA_018883285.1 Alphaproteobacteria bacterium | reverse complement strand
GTTGACGCCATGATATCCCCCGCCTCTGCCGCCGCCGTGCCGACCAACCCTGCCACCGACAATCTTTTTGGCCTGATGCATCACCAGATTATGGCGGCGCTTAAGGGGTTGCAGGCGGCTGGCCAGTTGCCCCCCGAATTGCGCTTTGACGGCATTAACACAGAGCCGCCGCGCGAACAGGCGCATGGGGAGGTGGCCACCAACGCCGCCATGGTGCTGGCCAAGCCATTGGGCATGGCGCCGCGGGCTGTTGCCGACCTATTGCTGCCCACCCTGCAACAAATTAACGGCGTGGCGGCGGTTGAGGTGGCGGGGCCAGGCTTTATCAACTTTCGCTTCCACCCCGCCTTTTGGCATGGGCAGCTAAACAAAATTCTGAGCGCGGGTGATCGCTATGGCTATGTAGCGCCCCTGCAACAGAAAGCGCAGAACGGGGCGCAGACAGCGGGGCAGGGCGAGAATATCAATCTGGAGTTCGTGTCGGTTAACCCAACCGGGCCGATGCATGTTGGCCACCTGCGCGGGGCGATTTTCGGCGACGTGCTGGCCAACCTGCTGATCGCGGCGGGCAATCGGGTGTGCCGCGAATACTATGTCAACGACGCCGGTAACCAGGTGATGGTGTTGGCGCGTTCCAGCTTTTTGCGTTACCGCGAGGCGTTGGGGGAGGATATTGGGGCAATCCCAGAGGGGCTATACCCAGGCGACTATCTAAAGCCCGTTGGCCAGGCGTTGGCGCAGCGTTATGGCCGTGACCTGTTGACCATGCCAGAGGATGAGATGTTGGCCATCGTTCGCCCCTTTGCGGTGGCGCAGATGTTGACGCTGATTAAGGCCGATTTGGCCAGCCTGGGCGTTGTGCATGACGTCTTTACCTCTGAGGCGGGTTTGTACGAAAAGGGCGGGATTGACAAGCCCTATCAGGTGTTGGAACAGGCCGACCTAATCTATCGTGGCACGCTGCCCCCACCCAAAAGCAAAAAGGTGTCGCCCGATTGGGTGCCTGGCGAATTGGTGTTGATGCGTTCCACCCGTTTTGGCGATGTGCAGGATCGCCCCCTGCAACGCAGCAATGG
>VEQJ01000134.1 GCA_018883285.1 Alphaproteobacteria bacterium | reverse complement strand
GCTTTGCACAGCTCGGTCTTGCCAACGCCCGTGGGCCCCAGGAACAGAAAGCTGCCCAGCGGCCGATTGGGATCCTGCAACCCTGCCCGCGCCCGCCGTACCGCCTGCGCCACCAATCCCAATTTTCGTGCATCCCGCTTTTCCATCCCTCCTTATACCATCTTCCCATCTAAACGTCATCCTTTTTCTTGGAATGTTAATAGATAAGGGGCTAACACCTAACATGAGAAATGTTAGGTGTTAGCCCCTTATTATTCATTGCAAACAGATTTGTTGAGAATCCTTAATTGGGCATAGCCAGCTTAAGGCCTCATGAAATTTTAGGCTACCCTTTTTCCATGACAGATTCATGACAGATTGATGGCGGGTTGATGGCGGGGATAAATTTCCAATCTGTCGCGGCCTGACCATGGGTGCGACCAAAACTGCTATCACGACAGGGCACTCACTATATGGGTATCGACAAGGAAGCCAGATTTGCAACAGAAATCTATAAAAAACATTGGGTTGGCAACGCCCTTTGACTTTTGGGTCGGCATGGGTTATGAAACTGACCATCATGCAGATTCATCTGACGGCCTTTGCCAAAAATTTTCCTTTTTTATCTGCCAGCCTGTCGTTGCGACAGCTGAAGCTTTTTTTGTGCCTAATTGTTATCGGTGCGGGCTTTTGCTGGCCCCTATTCAGTGCACAGGCCAATGGTCTGTCAGGGCTTGAGCCAGCTGTTACGCGTAGCCAGCAAATTCCCGTCGCCACCAACCCCGCTGAGGTGATTCCAGGCCTGAACAAATCGCCCTTTACCCTAGCACAGCAGATTGGCCTTAGCGGGTCGCAATTTGCCGAGTTTTTAACCGCGCTGGATTCCGCCAAGCCGCTGACCGCTAAGCGCGGCGAAAGCCTTTCCGATATGTTGCAACGGGTTGGGGTGGATCGATCCACTTCGCGCGAGTTGGTGAGCTCTATATCCAAGAGTTACAACGTCAAAAATCTGCGGGCGGGGCAGCAGGTTCATCTGTTGATGACGCCCTCCGCCGGTCCTAACAAGGGCAATTTTATGGGGCTTCTGATCCCTGCCAGCCTAGAGCGTAACGTCATGGTGGTGCGGCAGCCCGATGAGCAGTTTCAGGTGCTGGATCTGAAACGTCCGGTCAGCCGCAACCTGCGCCTGGCCACCATTACCATCAACGACAGCCTTTATGAGGATGGTGCGGAGGCTAAGGTGCCCGCCAACATCCTGAACGAATTGGTCAAAACGCTTAGCTATGACATTGACTTTCAACGCGATATTCATGAGGGCGACCGCTTTGATCTGTTGTATGAGGAGCAGGTCAATGATGAAGGGCGGTTGGTGCGTAACGGCGGCCTGCAATATGTTTCCTATACCATCGATGGCGAGACCAAGCGGGTTTATCGGTTTAACGATGGCGACCGCGCCGAATTTTATCTGGAAAATGGTGAGGCCTTGCGCCGATCCCTGATGCGGACGCCGATTGATGGTGCCCGTCTAAGCTCTGGCTATGGGATGCGTTTTCACCCCGTGTTGGGCTATTCGCGGATGCACCGTGGCGTTGACTTTGCGGCGCCGGTTGGCACCCCCATCTATGCCGCTGGTGATGGCACGGTTGCCTATGCGGGTCGCTTTAGCGGCTATGGCAACTACGTCAAAATCAAGCATGACAACAATTATCAAACCGCCTATGGCCATATGAAAGGCTTTGCCAACAACATTCGCGTTGGCGCTAAGGTGCGGCAGGGGCAGGTTATCGGCTATGTCGGCCGTACCGGTATCGCAACCGGCCCCCATTTGCACTATGAAATTTATGTTAAGAATGAACAGGTTAATCCGCTAAGCGTTAAGGCGGTCGGCAACGCAAAGCTGAGCGGCAACAAACTGACCCTGTTTCGGGGGCAGCAAAAGGATCTTACCCGCACCCTGGCCGAGCTGAAAAAACTGCCTGGCCAGCGGTTAGCCTTGGCGAAATAGTTAGCCAAGCAGCGTGCCCTTAATTGTCCTGACCTCATGGATACCCCCCCTCCTGCGCGGAGTATGACGATAATAACACCGAAGAGGTGGGGCTAACCCGTCCGTTGCCAATCGCTTTGCAAATGCGGGAACAGCTGTTGATAAACCTTAGTCAGCCTAGCCAATTGCGGCGGCGACAGCTGGTCAACCGCTGCCAAAGCTCTATCCACCAGGCTACCATGCACGGCCAAATCGGCCAGCCTGTAGAGGGGCTGCCCACTTTGGCGCAAGCCCAACATATCGCCCGCCCCGCGTAGGTTAAGGTCGGCCTCTGCCAGGGCAAAACCATCCTGGCATGACCGCATCATCTCCAACCGCTGTTTGGCCAGGGCGCTAAGGCGGTGCCCATACAGCAGCATACAGCTGCCCGCCGCGGTGCCGCGCCCCACCCGCCCACGCAACTGATGCAGTTGGGACAGGCCAAAGCGTTCAGCGCTTTCCACCACCATGATGGTGGCGGCGGGCACATCAACCCCGACCTCAATCACCGTGGTGGCCACCAACAACCGATACTTTCCATCGCGAAAATCCTTAAGAATCTCTTGTTTTTCAGCAGATTTTTGGCGCCCATGCACCATCCCCACCTGATTGTCAAAGCGTTCCTGCATCACCGCAAAACGCGCCTCAGCCGCCGCCAAATCGGATTTTTCCGATTCACTGACCAGTGGGCAAACCCAATAGGCCTGCGATCCCGCCGCGATGGCACGCCCCAAGCCGTCCAACACCTCTGACAGACGGCTAAGGCTGAACAAACGGGTGCTGATGGGCTGGCGGCCAGGCGGCTTATCGGTCAGCCGCGTCACCTCCATATCGCCATAAAAAGTCAGCGCCAGGCTGCGCGGAATCGGCGTGGCCGACATCACCAGCAGGTCAATCGCCAGGCGGTTATCGGTATTGGCATCAGCCCCCTGCCCCAAACTACCGTCCGCTATCGTCCCATTCTCGGCATCCCCATCCTTTGCCGCCCCCTTGCTTAACAAATTGAGGCGCTGCTTAACGCCAAAGCGGTGCTGCTCATCAATCACCACCAGCTGCAGCTTGGCAAAGCGCACCGCCTCCTCCAGCAGGGCATGGGTGCCAATGGCCAGCTGCACGCCCCCCTCTGCCAGCGCCGTTAGCATCGCCTGATCCCGCTTGCCCCCCTGAAACAGGCCGACTTGATAGCCCAACGCCGCCGCCAGGGGGCGCAGGGTTTCCGCATGTTGCGCCGCCAATATGGTGGTGGGTGCCAGAATCGCCACCTGGCCGCCCGCCTGCAACACGGGCAGGCTGCCCAAAAACGCTACCACGGTTTTGCCACAGCCCACATCGCCCTGCACCAGGCGGTTCATCAGACGCGGGCTGGCCAAATCCTGATGCAACTGATCAACCGCCGCCTGCTGACCTGGGGTTAGGGCAAAGGGCAACAACGCCAAGGCCTGTTGCAGCGGATCGGGCGATAGGGTCATCGGCTTCGTGCGGCTTGGTCGGCTTGCCCGCGCCGCCACCATCGTTAGTTGTTGTGCCAACAGCTCATCAAAGGCCAACCGCAAACGGGCAGGATGGTGCGCCAAGGGATCTGCGGGCGGCTCTGTTGGAGTTGGAGTTGGAGTTGGAGTTGATGTTGCCGCCCCCTGCCCTACCATACTGCCCCTGGCATCGCCCTGCCCTTCAGCACTCCCCCCTCCAGCCTGGCGGGATGGTCGCGGTTGTTGATGCAGCTGGCGCAAGGCCTGCAACCAATCTGGCCAGCGGTGGTCACGCAACAGTTCGGTTGGCAGCCATTCAGCCATTTGCCCCGTGCCGACATTTTGTACCCGCCACCGCGATTCCAACAGCTTAATCGTTTGCGTCATCAGTTTTTGCCACCACCATTGCGGCAAGCCAGGGGTGGTCGGATAGACCGATTGAAAGCGCGGTGCCCAGGCGGCCTGTTCCGGCAACAGCAGGCGGGTCGGGTGCCGAATCTGGGGCATATTGAACATGCCCACGCTCAGTTCGCCACTTATCACCCGCGTGGCGCCTATCGGATACAGTTTTTGCAGCATGGCGGAGGCGCGCTGTTTAAAAAAGACCAATTCCGCCACACCGCTGCCATCACGCACCCCAATCCGATAGGGGCTGGCGTGCCCCCCCCTTGCACCATGGGCAACGCTATCGCGCCCCGTCCGTGATGGCGGCCGATGTTCGACAATCTCCACGGTCAGGGTGACGGCCTGCTCCTGTGGCGCGGCGGCAATGGTGCTGGCCTGCCCAAAATCCTGAATCCCGCTGGGCAAATGAAACAACAAATCGGCAATGGTAGAAATCCCCAACCGCGCCAACAGCTTAGCCTTTGGCGGCGTTACCAGGGGCAGGATGGTGACGGGCTGGCCGAACCAGCTGTAGTCATGCTGCTCAACCAGGGTATTGGCGGGCTGCTCAGCAGATTGCGGCGCGGCAACAGCGGCGGATGGGGCGTTCGAATTCATTATGCCATCATACAC
>VEQJ01000133.1 GCA_018883285.1 Alphaproteobacteria bacterium | reverse complement strand
TTCGATAGCAGCGGGAGGTGAAGATGAAGATGCTTACTATATAAATGTAGACCAAGTTGAAAACGATTGATCCTATAAGATCTTTGGTTGAAAGGGTTGGTTGTGCAGATATTTCCTTCATCTCCTGAGAAAATATTTGTAAATACACCCAATACAGCAACCCAATCGCCACCACAAATTTCAGCGCTCCTAAAACATGTTCTTTAACAGTCCCCTGATACTCCATCGGGTTACCATTCAGGGTGACCTGGCTGGCCAAATATTGACGCATTCTTTTGCGCCCCCAAAAACCATAAATCCCAAGGGTCACGATGGTTAGCAACAAATTGCTTAACCAAATCCCATAAACTTTGCCCAACCTACCGTGGTATTGTACGATTGCCATCATTATTAAATCCTTCTGTAAGAAAACTGCTCTAAAATGCCTCTGGAAAGCAGGGTTTAAGGCTGTCAACCCATGTCTGCTGCTCAGCGGTTAGGCGGTGTTGATAGAATTTTGCTAGCTTTTCCCGCTCTTTATCAAACAATTCTTGGTTGGCGGCGATGATGGCTTCCTTAGCCTCCTCAGTCACCTCATCCATCTCAAAATGGCGGCAGATTGCATCGATAATCGGCCGTTGACCGTCAACACCCAACAGCAATTCGGCCTTAAACCAAAACGGGTTAATCTCATAATCCTTAACCGCTTTTTTCCAGCCGCTAACAAATTGCAACAGCCAGGGTGCCCGCAGTTTCAGGGTCAGATCCAACCGCTGATCATCTGGCAGGGTGGCAACCGCCAATAAGGCTGGATCCACCCGCAAATCATTGGCCACCGCATGGTCATAGGCCGCAATCGCCATCGGCAAATCGGCGGTAACAATGACATAGCGCACGTCAAAAGCTTTGAGAATCCGCATATTGGCACTGGTAGCCTGAGTATAATGGCTGCCCATACCACCACGGTTCAGGTCAACCGTCAGGTGCGGCAGATGGATATCATGTTCGGTGCTCCAATAAGAATAGCACATTGGCCGATCGGGCAGCCCCGTCAGGGCGTGCATTATCGAGCGCAAATACATATTGCCAATGTTGGGTTGCGCGGTCAGCAATACCAGCTCTGGCCGCTCATCCTCTTGAATCGCCATGGTATAATCCAACAGCTTGGATGGGGCGCTTGTTGACTCCAACAACCCCTCCAGCATGTTGCGCAACCGCCCCTCCTCAGGGTACAGGGCGCTGGCGACACGGGCGGCCTCAACCGCTTTCAGCTCATCAATCGGCTTCAGGGCGCGCGCCAAATCGGCAAAGCACATGGCCAACAGTTCCTGATTTTCGCGATCCTGCACCAACAAATCCAGCGCAAAGGTCAGCTTTTCCGCCCCCTGTTCCAATTGGCTGTTGTTAATCATGATTGAACCCAACCTTGCCGAAGCCTTAACCAGGGCATGCACAACTTTGGGATTATCGGGATCCTGCTCATAGGCGCGGCGGGCGAAAATCTCGGCCGCATCATTGCTGCCCGTTGCCAGCGCGGTATCGGCCATGCCCAACAACCCTTGCGGATGTTTGGCATCCCTATCCAACAGGGTGCGAAAGCCTACAGTAGCGGCATCCGAACGTCCTTTTTCTAATTTTTCATAGGCGCGCGCCACAACCTCCTCATCGGTCAGGCTTTTCCAATCAATATCTTCTTCTATTTCAAATTTTTTGACGGGGGTTTCCGTTTCACTGGCCTGGGCAGCGGCATTTTGGGCGGATTCAAGATTTGTCATTGCAAAGGACTCAATAGGGGCGGATGGATTGGCGGAATGAACAGGATAAAAAGGCAGCAAGGAATCTTGGTAAGGCTTAACCTGTCGTAACGCTAAAAAATTTTCCCCGCCGCGTAAAGCCTTATATGCATCGCCTAAAATTTCTTTACAAATTTTGATGGCCATTATCGACCGTTGTATTTTGGCAATCTTGGCAACATTTTGGAGGCGGATTCTAACTCGCTATCTGGCATGCCAGCAATCATCGCAACACAATTGACCAACCGCGCGGTTCAGCGCAAGATTTTGTCATGATCATTCGCCCCCTGACCGCTGTTGTGCAACGATGGAACCGTAGCCATAGATTGGTGCGGCGCCTGACGCCCCTGATCATCATAAGCCTTTTGCTGATTGGGTTGTGGCTGGGGCTGCGTCATCAAAACCGCCCTGTGGAGGGCGGCGCGGTCATTGCCACTGCCCCCAACATCACCCTGTCCATCCTGACCAGCTCTGAAGCTAGCAACCCGCCATCCTCAAGCCAAACAACCCTGGTTAAGGGCGGCGATTTTTCGTTGGAATCGTTGCGCGGCCAAGTGGCCATCGTCAATTTTTTTGCCAGCTGGTGCACGACTTGCGAATTGGAACATCCCAACCTGTTGACCATTCGCCAACAATTTCCTGAGGTTACCATTGTTGGCGTGGCCTATCGCGACACGGACGATCGTATTGCCAGCTATTTGGCGCGCCTGGGCAACCCCTATTCCACCGTTGTTATCGACAGCCATGGCCAGGGGGGCATCGCCCTGGGGGCAGTTAACGTGCCCGAAACCTTTGTCATCAGCCGCAATGGGGTCATTGAGTATCGTCTGAAGGGGCCCATCACCCTTGGCCATTTGCAGGGCAGAATCATCCCCCTGCTTAGCGCCCTGCAAAAGGATAAGGCGTCGTAACACTGGCCAAGCTTTTTTGATTTTTTAGCGCGCCACAATGTTTGCTTTCTCTGGCTGATTTTCCCATGCGGCCAACATTGCCAACGCCTGTTCAACCTGTGGCACATACATGCCATGAAAAGGCGGGTGTGCGGTTGCAATCTCCGTTGGGCAATTGATAACTTTTGCACCCGTTACCGACCATTCTTTTTTCGTGCGTTCATGGTGCCAGGGCGGAATAATCGCATCGCAGGGATCAAAAAAATTGACGATGGTCAGGCCGACTTGGCCAACACAGGCGGGGTGCAATGGTTTCGCGCTATGGCTTTTTAATCGACAGGGGGGCAGTGCCGTTGTGCCCGCAAAGCTAAACAGCAAAATTTCCTTTATCCATCCGCACTTTTTATGCGCGGTATAAAGATAACGGTACGTTCTCTCATGGCACTTCAGAAAATGCACGCTTCTGGTTCTGTTACAACTAACAAGCTATTCATAAGACTGAGCCAAGAGGGTTTATTCTTCTGTCTCGCCCGCAGAACTCTGCGTTTCAGAAGATGCCAGTAGTTCGGTTAAGCTAGCGATACCGCGATTGCCAAAAGCAGAAAACAAATCATTCTTATTGTTAGCGCGTTTGATGTATAAGGCGCGCCCATCAACCATTTGCTCGGCGGGACGCTCCTCAACAAAACCAAAACGGCTCATCAAGTTGCGCCCACCCGCAGAATTGGCCGTGGTCATAATTTCAACAGGATAGGCCACCATGCCGCTGTCTGCCCATTCGTTCAGGGCAAAAGCCAGCAGCAGGGGAATTGGGTTGCTTTTGCGCCCAAGCCGATAATCTTTGTGAATAGCCAGACTACCAATTGACCAGCGGGCATGCTTACGCGCCTTAACTTCAGCGGTGGTCAAACGAAATTCTAAGCCAGCGTTGCCTATAATTCCTTGCTGAAAACCATCAGCAATGTCATCAGCAACTGGCCAGATACGCAAGTTACCAATCACGGTATCACCCTCAGTTAATATGAAAAAACAATCTGGATAATGTTTCCAAAGTCCTGTGATGCGATCTAATGGCGCGGCGCGATCGCCAAATTCATCAAATTCGATGGCGTAAATGGCTGCCGTATCCTGCTCACCCGCGCAATAGCGAACGCTATAGCCCGCATCCTGAAAAATTTGTCGTGGTGATCGCGTCATATTTTGCCTTCTCAATTCATCATGATCTTACAATTCACCCAGCTTAACCACCCAAATGCGCTTCCAGCAACCACAAATCCTTATCCAGCTGGCGGGAGATTTCGGTGAAGAGGTCGGCTGTGTTGGCGTCATTTAAGTCGGTGGCGGTGACAATCGCCTGCCGCGCACCCGCCCCCACCTGCGCCAGGGCAGAGCTTAAAGCCTCTAGATGCTGGTTAGACGCGCTGGCGGTCAGCGGATAGGCGGCCAGCGGGCTAGCCTTTGCCACCGCCTGCACCGTCCCCTCAGCCACCCCACCCAGGGCGGTAATCCGCTCAACCAGCAAATCCACCGCTTCGCCAACGCGGGTCGCCACCCCATCGAACAGTTCGTGCAGGGCGATAAAATTGGCTCCCTTAACATTCCAATGCGCCTGTTTGGCCTGCAGTTGCAAATCGAGGCTAGCCGCCAAATGCTGATTCAACAGTGCGGTGATTTTCTCACGAACCGTTAGGGGCAGATCGTTTTTGGTTGGGTGCATCGGGCTATCTCCTGAAAAAAATTGCGCTTCGCCGCAAAGTTTACGCTTGGCTATATCCTACTACCGCCGCTATCTTGTGCCAACAAGATTCGCTGTTCACCCCCCTGCCC
>VEQJ01000132.1 GCA_018883285.1 Alphaproteobacteria bacterium | reverse complement strand
CCAATACTGGCCGCCGCGCCCGCCGGGTCGGACAGGCTGTTCAGCCGCAATTGCCAGGCCACCACCAACACCGCCTGCGCCAGGTTAAGGGAGGAGAAGTCGGGATCGCTGGGGATGCTGACCATCTGGTTGGCGGGGGCGATGTCGGCGTTTTCTAGCCCCGTCCGCTCTGGCCCAAACAGGATGCCTAGCGGCGTTCCCGCCAGCAAATGGCCATGCATTTGAACGGCGGCGGCGGGCAAATCGGCAAAGGGTTTGTTGAGATAGCGGTTGCGGTCAGTCGTGGCGATCACCACCGCCAAATCGGCGATGGCAGCCTCAACACTGGCGAAAACCTGGGCGTTGATCAGCACATTATCCGCGCCCGCCGATACCGCCAGCGCGACACTGCCATCCCAATCGCGGCAGGGGTTGACCAGGCGCAGGCGGTTGAAGCCCATGTTGGCCATGGCGCGTGCGACTGCGCCGACATTTTCGGGCAATTGCGGCCGTACCAGGATGAAGACAGGTTGCTGCAGGGGTTGTGGGTCGGGTGGCGGGCTGGTCATGGCTGTGGTGATCGTTGTTGCTTGCGGTTTTTGGGCAGATTTTTGGCAGAGTCGGGGCGGGGCGGTTCAGGCTGAATCAGCCAGCTGGCCGAATCGGATAGGCCAGGGCTTGCGGGGATGGTCAGGCTAATCAGGCAGTGATTCAGGGTTGCCCGCCCGCGCCGTTCCACCACCAACCGCTGCCACAGGCGTTGCAAATCCTCAAAACGCGGTGGATAGGGGGTTTGGCCAATGTGATGCAGCGCGCGTGCCAGCACCCGCCAGCGCACCTCTGGCAGGCTGGCCAGCAAGGCGCGGTGGTTCAGGCTAAGGCTGCTGCTGGTTGGGGTGACGGCGGCTGCCCAAAATTGCTCCACCGCCTGTTCCACCACTTGGCGGGCATCTTGCAGGCGCAGGCTGGCCATTGCCAGGCGATCGCTGGGCAGCAGGTCGGGGTAATCGGCTAGCAGTTGGCGGATGCGGACGCGATCAAAACGGCCATCCTGATTGCTGGGATCCTCAATCCACGCTTGCCCGTGCGCCTGCAAATAGGCGATGCAATCCTGGTGGCGGGTGGTCAGCAGCGGGCGGACAATATGCCCCCAGGGGCAGGCGATCACCGCGGCGGGTGCGGCCAGGCCGTACAGCCCACTGCCCCGCTTGAGCCGCAGCAGCAAATGCTCCGCCACATCGTCACGCTGATGCGCGGTTAGCAGCAATGGCCAGCCGTTGGCCTGGCACCACCCCTCCAACAGGTGATAGCGCGCCTGGCGGGCGGCGGCCTGCAGATTGCCGCCCCAATCCTGCTGGTGGTGGGGTGTGGGGGAATGTTGGCTCGCATCGGCGCGCTGCCAGGTTAGGGTATGGTGGGGGATGCCCAACGCGGCCAGCCAGGCCTGAACCTGCGCTGCCTCAGCGGTTGATTCAGGGCGCAGGCGGTGATCGACGGTCAGGCCGCAAACCGCCTCACCCACCATCCCGCCCCGCGACCGCACCCAATCAGCAGCCAGCCGTAGCAGGGCGAGGCTGTCCGCCCCCCCCGACACCGCTATCGCCAGGCGGGGTGGCGTTGATGGATCGGCGGTGGGTAACAGCGCGTCAAGTTGGCTGGCAAAAACAGTTTCAATCAGCATGCCGGCCAGGCTATCAGCAAAGCGGGCGGGCTGCCTTAAAAAAATTGCCGTGCTGGCCAGGTGGGGCGAAAAATCGGCGAATATCATGGTATGATGTTTGCTGTTTCGTGGTGGCGGGCGGCCAATTTTTACCAGATGTTAAGGCGTCTTCGGCGACGCTAAAACCAACGGATGGCAGGAATTTTGGTGGTTTTTTCTTCGGTGCGCGCCAACAGGTACTTGCATTGTTGGCATGGGCATTTTAAGAATTAACCTTACAAATTTTCTTCTGGTTCGTTCTCCACGGCCTTTTTACCCAGGTGTTTCCCAAATGATTGCACACGGCATGGTTTTTTCGGATACCGCCAAACCGGCGATGGCGCGCGGACTGATGCTGATGGGGCTGGCGGTTGCTATAATGATGGCCGCTGGATCACAGGCGATGGCGGCGGTTGAGTCAAAGGATGGTGGCCAGGTGGTCAGCCGCAACGGCAGTGTTGTTACCGATCGCTTTGGTCAGCCCCTGTCGGCACCGCAGGCGGCGGCTGTGGCCAAAGAATTTGCCGATGATGACCCGTTTGAGGGGTTGAACCGCGGTATCTTTGCCATCAATCGTGGCCTGGATATTGCGGTGATTCGGCCGCTGGCGCGTGGCTATCAAACCGCGGTGCCCGATGGCGTGCGCGACAGTGTCCGCAATTTTATCAGCAATTTGGGTGCGCCCGTCGATTTTGTGAACAGCCTGTTGCAGGGCAAGTTCAGCGATGCTGGCCATGTGTTTGGCCGTTTCCTGACCAACACGGTGTTGGGGGCGGGCGGTCTGTTTGACCCCGCCAGCGATTTTGGCATTACCAAGGTCGATGCCGATTTTGGTCAGACCCTGGCGCACTATGGGGTGGGCGCTGGCCCCTATTTGGTGTTGCCCCTAATGGGGCCGTCCGATCTGCGCGATGCGTTGGGCGGTGGGTTCGATATGGTGGCCGATCCGGTGCCCGAAACCCTGTTCCCGCAGCAAAGCCGCATGAGTTGGCAGGGGGCGCGTTATACCACTATGGGCATTGATTTCCGCGCTGAAAATATGGGCTTTATCGACGATACCTTTGCAACTTCGGTTGACCCCTATACCACCTTCAAAAGCTTTTACCTGCAACGGCGGGCGCATTTGGTGGGGCAGGATAGCGGTGATAAAGACGGCGGCGCCGATGCCTGGCAACAGTTCCAGCAGGAGGAGAAGGAGCGGGGGGCAGGCACCAATCCCAACCAAAATGGCAAAGCCATAGGGGTTAAACCATGATCGCGCGGCGTTTTCTTTGTCTTTCGGCTTTTATGTTTGTGCTGTTGCTGGCTGTTTGCGGGGGGGGCGCCCCCTCTGCTCAGGCGGATCCTGCTGCCAGTGGTGGGGGGGCTGTTGCTGCCCCCGCGCCCAAAACCAATAAGCCCGCCGATAAGGGTGCCGACAAAACTGGTGCGGCCACGGCTACTGGTGCGGCCACCAAAGCCCCCCTGCCCAACACGCCCGAAAATTTTGTCAACAGCCTAAGCCAGCGGGCGATTAGCTCGCTAACCGCATCGGGGATCAGCGATACCGATCGCGAGGCGCGCTTTCGCGAGCTGTTTTTATCCTCATTCGATGATCTGACCATTGCCCGTTTCGTGCTGAGTTCCTATTGGCGGGTGGCAACCGAGGCGCAACGGGGAGCCTTTCGCGATCTGTTCCGTGAGGTGTTGGTGCGAACCTATGCCCGCCGCTTTGCTGGCTATCATGGCGAAACCCTGACGGTGCAGGGCAGCCAGCCGATGCCGCAAGGGGGCGGCAGTGAGGTGAATACGGTGCTGAACCGTGGCAGTGAGCCGCCGGTGGATGTTAAATGGCGCCTAAGCCAGGGGGCGGATGGCCAATATCGCGTCATCGACCTGGTGGTGGAGGGGGTCAGCATGAGCGTGACCCAGCGCAACGAATATCTGGCGCTGATTCAACGCAATGGCGGCAATGTCGATGCCCTGATTGCCGCGTTGCAGCAGCGGTTGGATCAACCGTAACGCCAGCCCGCTACCCGCTTAACCATCCCCAAAAGAAAGGAACCACACATGGATCCGACGATTGCCGAGGCCACCACCGATGCCGCCGTTGATGCTGTAACCAGCGCCGCAACCAACACAGTACCCACCGCCGCCGATCTGGCCGCCGCCGCCGCCCTTAACGCCAATGCCGCCCTTGACAAATGGTTGGATCAATTGGCCTATCCCAGCCTTATCACCCTTTTGGCCTTGGCGGTGTATCTGCTGGTAACGCTGAATGTTGGCCGCGCCCGCGGGCGCTTTAACGTGCCCGCCCCGCAAACCACTGGTAATGCCGATTTTGAACGGTTTTTTCGGGTGCAGCAAAACACCCTGGAACAGTTGGTGTTCTTTCTGCCCGCCCTGTGGCTGGCCAGTTTTTACGGCTCCGTCAAGCTGGCAGCCATATTGGGGATGCTGTGGGTTGGGGGGCGTTTGGTCTATGCCAACGGTTATTACCGCGCTCCTGCTAAGCGTGTCCCTGGTTTCGCCGCTGGGATCGCGGCCAGCAGCATCCTATGGCTGATAGCGATGATTGGGGTGGCCAGGATTCTGCTTTAATTCTCAGCTTGACACAGCTTTATAGTTGAATTATGGTTGCTTTATAGTTTATGACGCGCATAAAACCACGGTGCTTGCCCTGTGGAGTTTCACCTAATTTAGATATTACAGCAAAAAGTCTTGGGGCTGACACCTAATAAAGTTCCTTGAGCAGTTTTTTGAGGTCTTTAAGCTGCTCCTTAGGTGAACCAATATTAAAGCGCCATTCGCATTCTTTCAAGAACAAATTGAAATGCTGTTGGGGGATGCCGT
>VEQJ01000131.1 GCA_018883285.1 Alphaproteobacteria bacterium | reverse complement strand
CCTGCAACCCCTGCAAACAATGATCAGCCGCAGGCTATGGCACCTACGCCAACGCCAACGCCCGCGCCAGAGTCACCCAAACTTCCCCAGGTGGCCGCGCCAGTCCAGCAACCTGTTTTAAGTGCTCCTGCTCAAGCGGTGGCCGCGGCACCCAATGCCGCTGCGCCGGCAGCAATGCCCGCACCGGCGATGGCACCAACTTCAACGGATGCCAGTCCTAATTCAGTTGCCGCGCCAAAGCCTCATAGTTCGGCAGGAATCCAGCCCGCAGCCCCAGCAAATAAGCCTGCTTCATCATCTATCTTGGCATCTTTCCCAGCCCCTGCTGCTCCTTCCCTTATCAGCCGCCCAGCCGTCAGCAGGGTAAGCAACGATGTGTTTGAACAAATGCGTCAACAGGGCAGTCAGTCGCCCTATACGGTGCCCGCACCTGAGCCGCGGCCGATGGCCAGCCATTCCACCCCGCCGATTCAAACCCTGCGTTCCCCCAATCGCACGCGCAGCGAATCATGGGACAATTTTATGAGTGACAGCCGCCAGCAGGGAGCGGTTGCCCAGAAAGCGCCAGCAACCGTTGTGACGACCCCATCGCAACAGCCCGCAACCATGATGGCGGCGCCGCAACCGGTGGTAACCATGGCGCCCGAAGCGGCGGCACCAGTCGCCAAATCCTCGCTGGCACCAGTCGTGTCACCAGCGCCAGCGGCATCGACGGCACCATCTGTAGTACCTGCACCAACGCCAACGCCAACCCTTACGCCAGCCCTGGCTGCCCCAACGCCATTGACTGAGGAGCAATCGAGCTATCCCAAACTCAGCAGTCAGGATAGTCGCCCGCAGGCGCAGCTTAGCGCGCAGGAGCGTGAAAATTTGCGGCAACAGCTGGAATCAGAGCGGGCAGAATCAACGAAGGTTGCGGGACAGGGGTCCCCAGCGGCTGCAGCAGCCCCTGCCGCCGCCCCCAAGAAAATGCCATCAGCCAGCCTTGAGGATGTTTATCAGCAGCAATTGGTGGCCTCGTCCAGCACGGTAACAACCCTGACCGCGGGTGTGGAGCGGGATCGCGTGGTGGTGCCAAAGCGGGCTGATAGTGGCAGTGCATCCGCCAATGATGGCGCCGCTGGCAACATGGCCACCCAAACCGCAACAGCGGCCAAAGATACCAACAAAGATACCAAAATTATTACCAGCGCCAGCCTACCCATGCAGTCGTCATCGCTAAGCCGCGTGGATTTTGATGGAAAATCAACCGTCATTTCGGCGCAGGCCAAGGCGCAGTTGCGGGAGGTTTATCGCGGCTATCAGCAAAATAACACCGAAATTGAGGTGATTGGCCTTTATCAGCCTAAGGATGATGATGCCCCCCGTGTGATTAGTGGCGGCGCCAAAAATTCAGGCGATGGCGATAATGCTGGCCTTGCCGCCCGCCAGGCTGAGGCAGTTTCCGCCCAGCTGTTGCAACTTGGGGTGCCGATGCAATCGGTGAATATCATCGTGCGGGCGGCCGAAGCGGGGCAGGGCGATGGGGCGGGCAGCTGGGTTGAAATTCGGCGCGGATCCGGCAATTAAACACAAGAAAAACAGCTTGATGAAGCCTATTCTTTAAGTGATTTTTGAGAAAGCGGCGGCACCAGTCGCCAAATCCGCGTTGGCACCAAACGCCAACCTACCCCTCGCCCTGCGCCTTGCTAAAGGCATCTTTGCCGTCAAAGCGATAGAGTTTTTCCAAATGCATCCAGCTGACCTGGTCATGCAGGGTGCTTAGCAGTTTTTGCACCGCCTCATCATCCAAAGCAATGGCGGGGTGGCGCGCCACAAAGCGGCAACGCCAATGATCGACCAGATCGGTGTTGGGGTTGGTTTCGGGGTAGACCACCGTGCCACGGCTGGAAATCAGTTTCAGCTGCCAATCGCTATCCGCACAGTGCGCCGTCAACCGCTGACCCAGCTCATAGACATCGCCGATATAGTCCACATAGACGTCCAACCCGACCAGTTCGCGCACAGCGGGGTGCAAATCCCGATCACCCTCAGCCGCCAGGGTAATGTTGCTGTAGGTGCGGGGCGCCACCCCAGGCAGGGCGTTGCCCAGATTGCTGATGATGCGGTCAACATAGGCGTTGGTGCTGACCCCCTGACCTTTGGGTGCCAGATCGCCGGTCAGATCTTGCCCACCCGCCAGGGTCACAAAAACCGCGCTTTCGATGCGGTTGGCATGGTCGAATAAGCCCAGGTGACGCAGCATCATGACAGCGGACAGCAGCAGGGCAGTGGGGTTGGCCACCCCCTTACCCGCAATCTGTGGCGCGCTGCCGTGCACGGCCTCAAACATGGCGGCATGTGCCCCGATATTGGCACTGGGCGCAACGCCCAGCCCGCCGACCAGCCCCGCGCCCAAATCACTGATGATATCGCCATTCATGTTAGAGGTCACAATCACCTCAAACTGTTCGGGCGCAATCACCATCTGGTGGGCGCAGTTATCGATCAACAAATGGTCGCCCGCGATGTCGGGATAGGCGGGCAACAGATCCTCCATCGCCTGTTTCATCAGGCCTTCGGTCATTTTCATGATGTTGGCCTTGGTGGCGGTGTGCAGGGTTTTGCGCCCCTCAGCCCTGGCCAGCTCCATCGCAAAGCGCATGATTTTGCGGCACCCCTTACGCGACATCAATTTCAGGCATTGGGCGACGTTGGGGGTTTGCATGTATTCGATGCCCGCGTACAAATCCTCAACATTTTCGCGCACCACCACAAAATCAATGGCACGGTCGGAGAAGGGGGTTTTGATACCGGGCAGGGTGCGCACGGGGCGGACATTGGCATACAGCTCAAACAGCTTGCGCAGCGTGACATTGGCGCTTTTGTTGCCAAAGCCGATGGGGGTTTCCAACGGGCCTTTCAACGCCACGCCGCAGGATTCGATAGCGTCCAACGCGTCCTGTGGCACACCGGTTTCCACCCCACGGGCAAACAAACTGGCGCCAGCCTCACTAACCTCCCAGTCGATTGGCGCGGCGGCAGCATCCAGCACCCGCACGGTGGCCGCCACCACTTCGGGCCCGATGCCGTCCCCCTGCAAAACCACCACCTTTTGACGGGGCAGGGCGGCGGGGGCAAGATTGGCTGTTGGAGATGATGAGGCGGCTGAAGAACTATGTGAATACTGGTGCATGCTAAGGCTTTCCGAAAAAACTGGCTGTGTTTTTACCCTAATCGTGCCGTGGTTAACAGATGGTTATCATCCGCCAACTGCACGGATTGGCTGCATCAATTCTATAACGTGCATGGGCATGCAACAGCGTGGGTCAAAGAATTTTCAAGCCTACCAACACGCATCGACCACCACAGCATAAATGCCCAGCCTAACCACAAAGCCTATCCCCACCCGCGTTCCCACCACTAATTTACATAATATGAATTATACGATTTAAAAAATTCTACTCCCAGCCTTGACAAACGCTTTTTTATAACTTAAAAATCTATTCTGAAAACTAAAAAATACCTTTGTGAGTTTGTTATGTCGTTGAGTAATTTTAATGATGATGATCGTTTTTACGTGTCCGAAAGGATTATTATCCTTCCCGAACTTGCCCTAGTTTATCCAACTCCTGAGCCTCTGGCGGGCTATGCGGCACCAGACGCCGTATTGTATAATTTTTATGAGGATCGTGCTGGTGCGTACGGATGTTCTCCAGATAAAAGCGTTAGTTACGAGTGGTGTGTGGGTGTTCAGCCAGATGGAACGTATTGGGCTCGGCTTTCCACTGGTAAATTCTACGAGGAAGTTGAACAATCCAGTTTGATCACAACGACGCATATCAAGATTCAGTCTCTTGTGCTCGCCTATCAGGCGGCCATTCTCAATTGTCAAATTGTCGAAGGGACGGCGGTTTATGATCCCAAAACAAAAACGGGCAGAGTGGAGATCCTGACTTGGGAACGTAAAGTTAACCCCGATTACAATGGTGAGGGTACAGGGGATCCGTATATTAGCAGCGGCTACACTGTTTCAGGGAAATTGACCGCATTCTATGACATTCCTTGTGACGACGATCACCCGTTAAGACAAAAATGGCCAGATCAAGTGCCTTATGCAAGCTACACTAACCAGGCTTATCCAACACTTAATACCGATATTATGGGCGGACCAAACGCTACTAAAGTTCATGAGCTTATTGCAGACGCAGCAAAAGTACAAAACCAACTGTAAACAGGAGAACAAGAATGGCATTACACATTAACGCTGATGGTCGGAGTGCAGGTTTTTTCGTCAAGGAATTGGCAACGCTTCCTGACCAAGGTGAGGTTGTCATTGCCGTTAGCGATCAACGCTATGTACCGTTGGTTAGGGCATTAAATTTTGTCAGTACTCGTGCTGAATTGATTGACAAAGGCACCGAGTGGCATCCCGTCGAAGCTGTGACATTGCAGGATTATGCGAAACAACAAAGTGATAATGGCCAATTGGGTACCCCTTATATGGCGGCGGATCCAGCATTGGTGGCGCACTATCTGCAAC
>VEQJ01000130.1 GCA_018883285.1 Alphaproteobacteria bacterium | reverse complement strand
CCCCACTGCTGAACAGCTGCACCCGCCCATCGGTAAGGCGCAGTTGCAGGCGGCCATCATCCGCCACCGCCTCAAAGACGCCATCAATGGTGGATGCCCCCTGTAACAGGGTGACGGGTTGCCCCAATCCCCAGCCATAGGATAGCCAGCGGTGACGCAGCGCCACCTGATCGGCCTGGCTTCCCCCATGCCATTGTTGCCACAGCATGGCCAGCGCATCGGTAAGATAGGCCGATACAATGGCGGGGGTCAGGGTGGTTAGGCCGGTGGCGGCGGCCAAATCGGTGGCGGCAAAGCTGCAATCCTGGGGGTGGCTGGCAATATTGATGCCAATGCCGATGACCACCGCCGATTGGCTGGGGTGGGTCGGGGTGGCAGCCCTACTCACCGATTCGACCAAAATGCCCGCGCATTTCTTGCCGTCAATCAACACATCGTTTGGCCATTTTAGCTGCAAGTGCGGAGCGGGGGCAGGGGCTTTGGCGGCAGTGGCGGCGTCATGCCAGATAGCCGTCAGGCCGTCCAACACCGTCAGGCTGGACAACATCGCCAACGCGCCCGCCTCCATCGGCGATGCGTCCATATCCAGCACATAGCTGATGGCCAGATTGCCCGCCCCCTGCTGCCAATCGCGGCCTTGACGGCCATAGCCAGCGGTTTGCGTGCGGGCAAAGATAATCGCGGGCAGCCTAAGTTGGTCGTGGCCAAACAAATCCTTGGCGGTCTTGCTGGTGCTATCCAATTGGTCGAATCGCCAAAACTGCCAATCGCCAACCTGTTCAACAATCGCGCCATCAATTGGCTGGCTGGCCATCGAGGCTTTGGATGGATTAGATGGTGGGGAAGGTGGCGGTGACGACACGGCTCAACAGCTTTGTAAGGGGAATCAACCCACCAATAAGGGCAACTGTTGTCAATAAGGTCAGCAGGGTGACGGCGATGGCGGCGAGGCTGGCATTCAATTGCAACGGCGATGCAGTTGCGGTTGTGGATGCTTTTTTGTTTTTGCTGGCGGCGCCCTGGCTGTAATCGGCGGGGTCAATATAGGCCGCCTTAGCCACTTTCAGATAGTAAAAGGCGCCGATAACGGTGGCCAACAGGGCGATAAGGGTTAGCAGCACATAGCCCTGCCCAAAAACCGCCAGCAGCAGGTACAGCTTGCCCCAAAAACCAGCCAGCGGCGGAATGCCCGCCAGCGATACGATAAACAGCGCCAACGCGCCCGCCCAGGCGGGATGGGTCGCCGACAGGCCGCGCAGCTGGGCAATCGTGCTGAGGGGGGTCATGATGGGGGTGCTGGCAGCAGATGACACTGCCGCCTTTTCATGAAAGGCCAACAGAATGGTGAAAATGCCAACGCTGGCCACCACATAGGTAAAGGCGAACAGCAGCAGGGCGGGCAGGCCACTGACGCCGACGGTAATGCCCAGCAGCATGTAGCCAGCCTGAGCAATCGCGCTGAAGCCCAGCAGGCGTTTCAACTTTTCCTGCCGCAACGCGCCCAAGCTGCCAATCAGCAGCGATGCGATGGCCAGCAAGGCAATCAGCGGTTGCCATTGGCTTATCAACGGATACAGCGGGCTAAACAGCACCAGTATAAACAGGCCAAGCCCTGCCAGCTTGCCCGCGGTGGCAAAAATCATGGTGACAGGGGTTGGTGCCCCCTCATAAACATCGGGTGTCCATAGGTGAAACGGCACCGCCGCCAGCTTAAAGGCAATGCCCGCCAACACAAAGACCAAGGCGGCCTGCTCAGGGATGGCCAGGGTTTTGCCCGCCAAATGATGGGCAATCTCTGCAAAGTTTAGCCCGCCCGTTAGGCCGTAAAGCAGGGCGATGCCAAACAGCAAAAGCCCTGAGGCCACCGATCCCAATAGGAAATATTTTAAGCCAGCCTCAGCCGATTGGCGATTGTCGCGCTGAAAGGCGGCCAAGACGTAAAAGCTAAGGCTTTGTAGCTCTAGCCCCAGATACAGGGTCAGGAAATGGTTGGATACCAGCATCAATTGCATGCCCAGGGTGGCAAACAGCACCAGCAAGACAAATTCGCCCTTCGCCAACCCCTGCGCCCGCAACCAACGGGCGGAGGTCGCCAGGCCACACAGGCTTAACAGGGGGATAGTAGCGTTCAGCAGCAGGGAGAGGGGCGTTACCGCCAACAAATGGCCTATGCCAGAGGGCAAGGCGATTGGGGATGTATCACAAACCAGGCGGGCATAAAGGCTGGCGATCGCGCTGACACTGCTGGCGACCAAGGCCAGCTCCCCCAGCTTGCAAATGGTGCGATAGCGCCCACGCGCATCAAACGCCACCATCAGAACCAGCACCAGCCCCGCAATCAGCAGGGTTAATTGCGGCATCAGACCGCTGGCAAAAATTTGCATGCCAAGCGTGCCGTCAGCGATTTTGGTGCCAAGGTTATCGAGGATCATGGAAACGCTACCGGTAAAGAAACTTTGGGAAAAAGCTGTGGGGTCAGGCCGCTGCTGTGGCTTAACACGGTTTGACTGGCACCCTCCAAAACCTGCAACAGCGCGTTGGGTTGCAGGCCTATCCACAACACCGCCACCGCCAGCATGGTCAGCATCACGGCTTCACGGGGGCGCAAATCGGTGGCCAGCGCGGTATCGGGATGGTTGGCATCGCCCAGCATGACGTTGCGATACAGGCGAAGGCTGTACCAGGCGCCCAGGATGGTGCCCGTTCCCGCCAACAGCGCCAACAGGGGGCTGGCACGATAGCTGCCCATCAGCGCCAAAAATTCGCCGACAAAGCCTGAGGTGCCGGGCAGGCCGATGGAGGCCATCACGAAGAACAAAAAGAAAAAGCTGAAGCACGGCATCTTGCGCACCAGCCCACCGAGTGAGGCTATGTCGCGGGTGTGAAAACGGTCGTACAGCACCCCAACGCACAGGAATAGGGCGGCGGCGGTCAGACCGTGGCTGATCATCTGGGTAATCGCCCCCTGCAACGAAAACAGGTTGTTGGCGGCCATCCCCAAAATCACCACCCCCATATGCGCCACCGAGGAATAGGCAATCAGCTTTTTCATATCCTGCTGCGCCAACGCAACCAGCGAGGTGTAGATGATGGAGATAATCGCCAGCCCCGCCAACACCCAGGCCAAATCCTGGCTAGCCTGCGGCAGCAGCGGCATCGACAGCCGCAAAAAGCCATAGGCACCCATCTTAAGCTGAATACCCGCCAACAGCACAGAGCCGCCGGTTGGCGCCTGCACATGCGCATCGGGCAACCAGGTGTGGAACGGCCACAACGGCACTTTAACCGCAAAGCTGGCAAAAAAGGCCAGCCACAGCAGCCGTTGGATATTCAGAGCAATCGGGTTCTGCTGCACATAGGCCAGCAGGTCAGGCAGGTTGGAGGTGCCCGCCTGTTGATACAGGTATATCAGGGCGACCAGCATCAGGACGGAGCCAGCCAGGGTGTAAAGGAAGAATTTAAAGGCGGCGTAGGTGCGATTCTCCCCCCCCCAAATCCCGATGACGATAAACATCGGGATTAACATCGCCTCAAAAAACACATACAGCAAAAAGATGTCGAGGGTGCCAAAGACCCCCAGCAAAAAGCTTTCCAAAATCAACAGGCTAATCACAAAGCCGCTTTTGCGCTGGTGCAGCGATTGTTCACCCGACAGCAAGGCCAGCACAATCAAAAAGGCGGTCAGAATAATCAGCGTCAACGACAATCCATCCAGCCCAAAGCTGAAGGTCATCGGAATGATGGTGCCCGCGCCAAAACTAAGATTGGTGACAAACTGAAACCCCTGCTGCGTCGTGTCAAACTGCCAAGCCAGCCAGAATCCCGCCAGCAGGCTAATCACCGCGGTGGCCAGGCCAATTTTCTGGATAATCCCGTCACGCCATGGGCGCGCCATCAGCGGATAGGCCAGCGCCAGAAACAGCCCGATAACCGCCGGCGCAAAAATCAGGATGGGTAACAGGATGTTGGGTTGAATGCTGTTCATGGCTATCTCAATAATCCTGCCAACAGATGACGGATATCACCCTGGCCATAGGCTTGTAAACTTAGGGCGACCATCAGCCCCATCACCATCGCAATCACATAATGATACACCAACCCGCTTTGCCAACGCAGGCTGATCCGCCCCAGCCAGGCGGTCACCCCCGCCACCCCGTTGGGGCCCAGCCGATCAATTCCCCGCACATCCACCAACCGCCAAAATAGGCCGCCGGCACGCTCCAGCGGGCGCACAATCAGCCAGCCATACAGCTCATCCACATAGATTTTGCGATAGGAAAGCTGGTACAGCGCGCGCAACCGCGTGGCGATGACGGCTGGCCAGCGTGGCTTGGCGATGTACAACAGCCAGGCCAAAAAGATGCCCAGCAGCGCCGCAAACAGCGGTGCCCATTTGACCAGCATCGAAATCTCTTGATGATGATCATGAACGACCAAACTGTTCTGCCAGAAATTGTCGACGGCGTGCAGCAACCAGGGCTCCAGCAGGAATCCGCCCGCCACCGCGCCCAAGGCCAGGGGC
>VEQJ01000129.1 GCA_018883285.1 Alphaproteobacteria bacterium | reverse complement strand
ACTTAATCCGGAAGAATTGCTAAATAATGATGTCAAAGCAAAAATATACAAGGACGGCAGGCCAAGAAATCGTGATTCATTGCACCGAAAGCTTGAGGATTACTTGACGAAGCTGTCTTTTATGCCCACCAAGATTGCCAGCTTTTTCCAACACCCCAAAACAGCTTACGCCGCCGCCTGATGTTATCTGTTTTTATGGAATGTTAATAGTTATGAATCCAGAAAAAAAGGATGGGATAACAAATCAGCTTTTTAAAAATTTCTATCCCACAATATACTTATTTTGCACCATGATTGCAAACAGCCCCTAGCTTACCCCCGATTTTTCAGCCATGCCACATAGTCTTTGACGCCCTGTTCAATCTGGCGAAAGGGCGCGGTATAGCCCGCGGCGCGCAGGCGATCCAACTTCGCCTCCGCCAGGTATTGATAGGTGTACTGCATCCCCTCTGGCATATCGATATAGTCGATGGCGGCCGCATCACGCCCTGTTGCGGCTTTAACCGAAGACGCCAGCTCATTAAAACTGCGTGCCCGCCCGGTGCCGACGTTAAACAGCCCGTTGACGTCGGGATTCTGCAACAGCCAGACCAGCAGGTTGGCCACGTCATGCACATGCACAAAATCGCGACGTTGATCGCCATGATTCACGTCGGGGCGTCCCGATTTGAACAGCCGTATCACCCCCTCACCCTCAACCTGGTCAATCAGCTGGCGCGCGACGCTGCGTTGGTTCGCCTTATGCTCCTCATGCGGGCCATAAACGCTGAACAGCTTAAGGCCAACATATTGGGTTGGCTTATCGCGGCGCGATAGCAACTGGCGGGCGATGCGTTGGTCGAACAGATGCTTGCTCCAACTATACAGGGTGCGGGGGCGCAATTTTTTCAGCGTGTCGCAATCAAATCCATCCTCAAATCCCGCCTCACCCAGGCCATAGGTGGCGGCATCGCTGGCGTAAATCAGGCGGGTTCCGCGTTTGCAACACCAATCCCACAAGTTGCGCGACAGGCCAAAATTGCTCAAAATCACGCTTTCGGGATCGGTGGCGGTGGTGTTGGTAATCCCGCCCAAATGATAAATCACGTTAATCTGGGCGGCGTGCCGATCAAGAAAATCAAACAAATCATCGGGATAGACGAAATCGGCAATCTCCGTCTGCGCCAAATTTTCCCATTTGTGCGGGTGATCCATTTTGTCGCAAACAACCACGTCATATTCACTCGCAGCTTGCAAGGCGGCAACCAAGTTAGAGCCGATAAATCCAGCCCCTCCCGTAATAACAATCATGAGGAAAGCTCCCTTAAGCGCTGATAATGCTTGGCGAATTCTATGGATAATGCTATCCTCTTGGTGGTTAACAAAAGGTTGAGACCATGACGACATCGCCCAAAAACGATCCCCATCATAGCGCCGATGAACATGCCCCCCACCCAAAGGGGGCGGAAAAGTCGGGCGCTGAGTCGGGCGCAGATGCAGGCAGTAGTTTTGCAGGCGGCGGCTTTGCTGGCGCCAATGCAGCCCGCTGGTGGGAGGAGTTGGCCTCATTAGGTCAGGGCATCGGCCAAAGCGGCCTAAAATTGGCTGCCGCCGCGCAGGAACAGATGCGATCCTTTGTGCACAGCACGGTGGAGGCGATGTTGGCTAAGCTGAATTTGGTGCAGCAGGATCAGATGAGTGCGCTAGCGGATCGCTTGGCGGCGGTGGAGGCGCGGCTGTTGGCCGTAGAGAGTGCCCCGCCCGTCCCCAAGACTGCCGCCGCAAAACCCAAAAAGGCCAGCAAAACGGCTGACACCCCATCCGCCCACGAAGAAAAGCCTTAAACCATGAAAATCAGCCTGTTGCAGCCCGCAACGGCTGTTTCCAACCCGCTAAACCAACTGGAATCCTGGGTTGAGGATCTGGAATGGGCGTTCACCCGCCTAAGCGATAGTGAGCTATGTTTGCATATTCAGGGGCGATGGGCGCATTACAATTTGTTGTTCTGTTGGTTGCCGCAGCAGGAGCTGTTGTCGATGGCCTGTGGCTTTGATTGCCATTTGCCGCTGCACCGCCGCCTGGAAATGGCCGATTTGCTGATGCATATCAATGAGCGGTTGTTGCTGGGGCATTTTTCCTGGGCAGGGGATGAGGGGTTGATGACCTTTCGCTATGGCCTGTTGTTGGCGGGGATGGATGGACTGCCCCTGGGGCAAATGGATCAGCTGGTGCAGCTGGCCTTAACCGAATGCGACCGCTATTTCCCCGCGGTGCAATACCTGGTTTGGGGGGGGCAGGGCAGCCAGCAAGCGTTGGATAGCGCCCTGCTGGACACCGTGGGTGAGGCCTAAACGGGTGGCGCAAAGCATCAATCTGCTGCAAATCGGCTGTGGCCAGATGGGGTCGGCCATGCTGGCGGGCATGGTGGCCAGCATGGGGCGGGGGTTGACGGCGCGGGTGGTTGACCCGCAACCGCGCCAGCTGCCGCAGGATTCGGGGCTAAGATTTTATCACCAGTTGGGCGATTTGCCCGCCGACTATGCCCCCGACGCGGTGGTGTTGGCGGTTAAGCCGCAGCAGGTGATGGAACTGTTGCCACAGCTGACCCCCTATCTGTCCGCCAAGCCGGTGGTGATTTCGATTGCGGCGGGGATAACGCTGGCGCAACTGGCGCAGGGGTTGGGCAAAGATAGCCTGGGGCACAATGGCTTGGATGATGCGGCGGATGGCGTTTATCTGGTGCGGGCGATGCCCAACCTGCCCGCTGTGATTGGCCAGGGGATAACCGCCTGGTGCACGGCCAGCCCGCTGCCGCCGATGGTGCAGGCGCGGGTGGAGGCGGTGTTGGGCAGTATGGGGCACAGCCTGTTGGTGCAGGATGAGGGGGCGATGGATGCGGTTACCGCCATTTCGGGCAGTGGCCCCGCCTATCTGTTCTATCTGGCCGAATGTTTGATGGCCGCCGCGCAGGATTTGGGGCTGTCGGCTGAGATGGCGGAGGCCTTGGTGCTGCAAACCCTGGCGGGCAGCGGGCAGCTTCTTCAGCTGCGGCAGGGGGATTGCAGCGCGGCGGAACTTCGGCAACAGGTGACCAGCCCCGCCGGCACGACGGCAGCCGCCCTTGGCGTGCTGATGCAATCGCCCCACGGCCTGGCCGAGCTGATGGCCGCCGCCACCGCCGCCGCCCACCACCGCAGCATCGAATTGCGGCAGGCATCCTGATGAGCGTTAATGCCATGCCCCACCCCCTCAAGCCTGATCGCCCCCTGACCGAGGCGGCGAATGATGCGCTTGGCATCGCCCGCAGTGCACAGACAATCGCCCAATCTATTCTAACAATGGACGCCAATAATGGCTTTGTAATTGGAATCTATGGCGAATGGGGATTGGGCAAAACCACCTACATGAATTTTGTTAAGGAGGAATTGCAGAAGGCGGAAAAGGGGCAAAAACCGATTATCGTTGATTTCAATCCCTGGCTATTTTCCAACCATACCGATTTGATTCAACAGTTTTTTGTTGAATTGTCTAAAGAGTTTCCTAGAAACAAATTCTGGGAATGGGGGGAAGCCAAGAAGGCTCTCTTAACAGCTGACACAATTTTAACTTATGCCGTCACGGCGGCGGCTACCGCAAAATTGGGTCCAGTGGTAGGTGGAGCTGTTCACACTGTAACAAAAAAAACCGTATCTTATTTCAGAAACAAACCCTCTCTTTCTAAGCAGAAAAAACAGATCAGTGAGAAATTGAGAGAGCTAAACAGAAAAATTATTGTTTTTATTGATGATATTGATCGCCTTGATCCAGATGACATGTTGAACATTTTTAAGCTGGTCAAATCTGTCGCCGATTTTCCCAACATCATCTATATCCTAGGGCTAGATCGTAACAACACCTGCGCGCTGTTGGAGGGGAAGCATGTAGGTTTGAATGGGAGCGGGTATCTAGACAAAATTGTTCAATATCCCATTGACCTGCCCCATCCAGGGGAAAACAAACTTGCAAAGTTGCTTGGAAAATTTATCGATGCAACTTTAGATGAACCAGGTGGCAAGGCTTTTGATCAAGATAGGTGGCACAATTTCTACGGCAGTTACCTAAGCAAAAAACTTCACACGCCACGGGCTGTGATGCGGTTAAGCAGTGCCTTTAACCTGCATTACAACCGATTGCGGTGGGATGTGGATCCCGTTGACTTTTTGGCCATTGAATCAATCCGACTGTTGGATCCCGCGTTTTTTCCAGAAATCCAACGCCATAGTAAGTTGTTTTTGAGAACAGACTTTGATGATATTAATAACATTCTAAGAAAAAGGATGACGTTTGGGTGGGGAGATGGTATAAGGAGGGATGGAAAAGCGGGATGCACGGAAATTGGGATTGGCGGCGCAGGCGGAGGTGCGGCGGCTGGCTGTTGTGCAGCGTGAAAGCGGGCTAACCCACGGAGAAATAGCGAAAAATTTGAGTGTGCATCGCGGGACGGTAACGCGATGGCTGAACGAATATCGGCGTGATGCGGGGGCGATTGGGCTGAAGAGGCGTGGG
>VEQJ01000128.1 GCA_018883285.1 Alphaproteobacteria bacterium | reverse complement strand
GCTCTGTGTTGGGCAAGCCTGGCCGCCCCCATTCTTCCTTGCAAGGCGCCACCCCTCTCCACTATATTCATTCTTCCTTCCCACCCCTCCTCCAGCCCCCTATGTACTGAACCTATACACGCCCCCACACGCACCTTGCCTATAGCCGCATAGGGCTTTAGGGTTAGGTCGTGTCCGATTGGGGTGCTGCGATTGGGTGGTGGCTGGCGGTGCAACCCTGGATTTAGGGGGCTGGGCAAGCGATGGTGCAGCCGCCCACTATCTTCTCACCCTTAACAGATTTGTGTTTTTTTGAGATTGTTATGACCATACCAGCCCGCTATAGCAGCAAAGACCGCAAACGCATCTCTGAGGTTTTGCAGGATGTGACCACGGGGTCATCCGACCCCCATATTACCATGCGGCAAATCGCGCTAAAGCTTGAGGATCGCGGCTTTGGCTTTCTGTTGCTGTTTGTCGCCCTGCCCAATTTGATTCCTGGCGGTATCCCGCTGATTTCTACCATTTTGGGTCTGCCACTGTTGTGGATATCGGTGCAAATGCTGTTGGGGATGGCGCGGCCGCGCTTTCCCAGCTGGATTGCCAATCGCCGCATGGGACGATCGGGGCTAAAAAAGGTGATTACCAAGCTGGTGCCGATGATGCAAAAGCTAGAGAAATTGTTGCACCCTCGCCTAACCTGGGCATGCCATCGCGGCGGCGAAAGGGCGGCGGGTATTGTGGTCGCCCTGTTGGCCATCATCTTGATTTTGCCAATCCCGCTGGGCAACATGTTGCCCGCTTTTATGATTGTGGTCATCGCCCTTGGTCTGATTGAGCATGATGGGGTGGTGCTGCTGGTGGGGGTCATTTCTGGCTTGGCGGTCGTCGCCCTGTATGCGGGGGTGGTTGGCAACATTTTGTGGCATATAGGCGAATATGTTGTGAATCTGATAGGAACAATTGTCTGATGTATCTGGATATTGTTGTTCTGCTGTTGTTGATTCTGATCAACGGCCTGTTTGTGTTGGCGGAAATGGCGGTGGTATCATCGCGCCGCACCCGATTGCAACAGGCGGCTGGCCAGGGCGATCATGGTGCCAAGGCGGCGTTAGCCCTGTTGGATCAGCCATCCCGCTTTCTCTCTACCGTTCAGATTGTCATTACCCTGATTGCCACAATTACGGGGGCTTTTGGCGCGACGGAGCTGGGGCATCATTTGGTGCCAGCGGTGCAACAAATTGCCTTGTTGGCGCCTTATGCCGATGCCATTGCCTTTGGCCTGGTGGTGGTGGCGATAACCTTTTTCAGTTTGGTGTTGGGCGAATTGGTGCCCAAAAACCTGGCGCTGGCCAATGCGGAGCATTTTGCCGCCGCCCTTTCGCCCTTTATGGCCTTTCTGACCCGCCTACTAAACCCTTTTAGCGTGGTGCTGGTTTGGGTCAGCAATCAGGTGCTAAAACTGCTACCTGCCCGTGATCCACAACATCCCGCCGTCAGCGATGAAGAAATCAACATTTTGATGCAACAGGGGTTTGAGGCCGGCCTGTTCCATGCCAAAGAAAAAGAAATGGTCGATATGGTGCTGCGTTTTGGTGATCGCAAGGTCAATTCGGTGATGACCCCGCGCACCCAAATTGTCTGGCTGGATCTGGCCAGTGAGCCCGCTGAACAGAAGCAGGTGATTGCCAACAGCCTGCTTTCCCGCCTGCCGCTGATGCATACCAACACCGAACAGGTGGTCGGGGTGGTTGAGGTAAAAAAGCTGCTGGCGCAACAGTTGGCGGGACAGCCCTTTGACTTGCGTACGGTGGCCGATCCCGCCCTGTATGTGCCTGAAACCGCCCCCGCGATTCGGGCGCTGGAACTGATTAAGCAGCATCAGGCGGCGATGGCGCTGGTCGTTGATGAATATGGCGATATCCAGGGGTTGGTGACGGCGACCGACCTGGTTGAGGCCTTGGTGGGCGATTTACCGTCTCTGGACGCCGATAACAGCCCGTCGGCGGTGCAGCGGGAGGATGGATCCTGGTTGATTGATGGTATCCTACCACTGGCAGAGCTTAGCGTGCTGTTGCCCGACATGGCGATGCCAGAGGTTGAGGATGGGGGGGTTACCACCGTCGGCGGCCTGGTGATGCGCCAACTGAAAAAGATTCCCGCCCCCGCTGATCATGTAATCATTGGTGGCTATCGGATTGAGGTGGTCGATATGGATGGCCGCCGCGTCGATAAGGTGCTGATTACCCGCGCCAGGCAGAACGCCAGTCGCTAAGAGGCTGCACCACCCTGGTGTTCGTCTGTTGCCCCGTCATCAGGCGATGGCGGCTTGAAGTGCCGCTGGTTGAAACGCCTAAGTATCCAAGAAGCTACGAAGCAGGCGGCTGCGGCTGGGGTGTTTCAGCTTGCGTAGAGCCTTGGCCTCAATCTGGCGGATCCGTTCGCGGGTGACGGAGAATTGCTGCCCCACCTCCTCCAACGTGTGATCCATGTTCATGCCAATGCCAAAGCGCATGCGCAACACCCGCTCCTCCCGCGGGGTCAGGCTGGCCAAAATTTTGGTGGTGGTCTCACGCAGGTTGGATAGGATGCTGGCATCCTGAGGCTGCAACGCCCCCTTATCCTCAATAAAGTCGCCCAGCTGGCTATCCTCCTCATCACCGACGGGGGTTTCCAGGCTGATAGGCTCTTTGGCGATTTTCAGCACCTTACGGACTTTTTCCAACGGCATCATCAACCGCTCCGCCAGCTCCTCAGGCGTGGGTTCGCGCCCCATTTCGTGCATCATTTGGCGGCTGGTGCGAACGATTTTGTTAATCGTTTCAATCATATGGACGGGGATGCGGATGGTGCGCGCCTGATCCGCAATCGAACGGGTAATCGCCTGGCGAATCCACCAGGTCGCGTAGGTCGAAAATTTATAGCCGCGGCGGTATTCAAACTTATCGACCGCCTTCATCAGGCCGATGTTGCCCTCTTGAATCAAATCCAAAAACTGCAGGCCACGGTTAGTGTATTTCTTGGCAATCGAGATAACCAGGCGCAGGTTGGCCTCAATCATTTCTTTCTTGGCGCGGCTGGCCTCACGCTCACCGCGTTGAACGGTGTGCACCACCCGCTTAAATTCGGTAATGGGCAGGCCGCATTTCTGGGCAATCGTATCCACCTGCTGCTGAATTTCGGCAATATCCTTAGCATTTTTGTCCAAGAATTTCTGCCATTTGGGGTCGCCGCCCGCATCATACAGCCAGTTGTGGTCGTGGGCGGCCTGTTGATAACGGCTAAGGAACACCGCCCGCTTAACCCCGCTATCCTCGGCATGGCGCAGCAAGCTGCCCTCCAGCTTCATCAGGGCGCGGTTATAGCCATACAGCTGATCCATCAGCTGCTCAATACGGCTGGGGTTCAGTTTGATGGTTTTCAACACCTCCACCAGCTCATGTTGCAGGCTGTGATAGGCTTTTTCGTCAGCCTCACTGGGTTCCTTGCCCCGCTGCAACAGCTCAATCCGGGCGGTTTGCTGGGCACGCAATTTGGCGTACACATCGGCAATTTGATCCAGGATTTCCAGCACCCTGGGCTTCAGCTCCAACTCCATCGCCGCAAGCGAGATGGCCGCTTCATCATCCAGCTCACCCTCCTCCTCGGTCAGTTCGGGCTCCTCCACCGGGTCGGCCTCCGCCTCCCCCGACGGCTCCTCAGCGGCATTTTCATCCATGTCTTTGCCATAGGTGGCCTCAAGATCAATAATGTCGCGCAGCAAAACCGTGCCGTCCACCAACAAATCGCGCCATTGCACAATCGCCGACATGGTCAGCGGGCTTTCGCACAGGCCGCTGAATTGCATTTCACGGCCAGCCTCAATCCGCTTGGCCAGAATGATTTCGCCCTCACGGCTTAACAGGTTGGCTCGCCCCATTTCGCGCAGGTACATCCGCACCGTATCATCACGGCGGCCGCTGGCATCCGCTTCGGGGGCGTCGGATTCCTGGGCCTCAACACTCAGGTCGCCATCAGCCTCCCCCGTGACCACCGCGGTGGAGCTGACCCCCTCCTCATCCCCTTCTTCGCCTTCTTCATCCTCGGTAATCGTGATGCCCATATCGGCCATCAGCGCCATCGCCTCATCAATCTGTTCCGACGACAGCTTGCTGGCGGTCAGAACCCGATTGATTTCGTTAACGCTTAGATAGCCGCGCTCCTTACCCAGTTGCAGCAGCTTTCGGACAGCGTTTTTGGAAGCGTCCAGGCCAATCATATCCTGGTTGTCTTCTTGGTCATTGTTTTGCGGGGAAATTTTTAGTTTAGCAGCCATCATCACCAATCAATGCTGGTTTTTTGGGGAACAGGCAGCGTTACCATATTGTCACGCTATGTCAAGACTTTTGCGGGTGGGCGGCGGGGTATCATCTACCCCCACCCCTTACCAGCGCGGGTGGGTGGTGCGGATCAGTTGATGCAGGCTGGCGGCGTCCACCTTGGTATAGCGTTCGGTGGTGGTTAGGCTGCTGTGCCCCAACAATTCCTGAATCGCGCGCAGATCGCTGCCCCCCGCCAACAAATGGGTGGCAAAGCTGTGG
>VEQJ01000127.1 GCA_018883285.1 Alphaproteobacteria bacterium | reverse complement strand
GTTGGGCTGGCACTCTGCCACCCCTCCACACGTTACAACCACCTGCGCCCCATAACAGGGCAGAGCGGTCGCGTCTTTCTCTTCACTCATACGCCGTTGGGCTGGCACTCTGCCACCCCTCCACACGCAGTGGCTGACTGTAGCCCAAGCTGGCCAGCGGGTCTAGGGGTACGCGTGCGGATGTATTGGGGGCAGCCCAAAACCCACGGAGCCCCAACGGCGTCAGCTCTTTTTGCGGAATTTTTGGCGCAGGCGGGTGGCGCCGTCGGGCTTATTCACCTGCGGGCTGCGGCCAATGGCCAGGGCATCATCGGGCACCGGGTCGGTGATGGTGCTGCCCGCCGCGACATAGGCGGCATCGCCAATGGTCAGCGGGGCAATCAGCACGCTGTTGCTGCCCACAAAGGCGCCCGCCCCAATCATGGTGTTGCTTTTGCTAAAGCCGTTGTAGTTGCAAACCACCACCCCCGCCGCAATGTTGCTGCCCGCGCCGATCTGCACATTTCCAAGATAGGCCAGATGTTTGGCCTTTACCCCCGCGCCCAGCCGCGCCCGCTTCACCTCAACAAAATTGCCGACCACCACGCCATCCCCCAGGGTGGCATCGGGCCCCAGGCGGGCAAAGGGCCCCACCTCAACCCCTGTGGCCAGCGTGACATCCTCCAGATAGCAAAACGCCTTAATATGACAGCCCGCCGCCACCGTTACGCCGCCGCCGAACACCACATGCGGCTCCACCACACAGCCCGCGGCGATTTGGGTATCGGCACTGAAAAACACTGTAGCAGGGGCAGCCATCCGCACCCCCGCCGCCAGGGCAGCCGCCCGCAAGCGATCCTGCGCCAGCGATTCGGCCTGCGCCAACTCCGCCTGCGTATTGATGCCCATGATTTCCGCCTCTGCCACCTCATGCGCCCGCACGCCTAGCCCGCCGCCGTTGGCCAGCGCGACCAGCTGGGTCAGGTAAAATTCCTGCTTAGCATTGTGGTTGTCCAACCCCGCCAGCAGCGCCGCCAGCGGTTGCCGTTGCAGCGCCATCGCCCCCGCAAAGGACAAGGGCAAGGCACGCTGAGCGGGTGAGGCATCCAACCATTCCACCAGCCCCGTCACCTGCCCGCCCGCATCCATCAGCAGGCGGCTGTAGGCGTTTGGCTCAGCGGCACGGGTGGCCAGCAGCAGGATGGCGGGCGGGGTGTCGCCCTGCCGCGCGTCACTGTTCGCCTGCCCCACGGCCGCAATCATCGCCCCGATCGTTTCGGCCTGCAAAAACGGCGTATCGCCATAGATGACCGCCACCGGCAAATCATCCTGCACCAGCATGGGCATGGCGCAACGCAGGGCGTCGCCCGTGCCCAACGGCACAGGTTGCACCACCTGTTGCACATCGGTGCAAGCCTGATTCAGCAGCGGTTCATTCGGCGGCAACACCACCGTAACGCTGGCCGCGCCCGCCCGCTGCGCCGCGTCGATCACCCATTGCAACAGCGCCCGCCCCGCAATCGGGTGCAACAATTTCGGCAGGTTGGATTGCATGCGCGTGCCACGCCCCCCCGCCAGAATAACAGCGTGAAAGGGGCGGCGGGCGGTTGATTCGGTGGTCATGAGATGGTCGGCACAGGATGGGTGGTTAAAGATAGCCCGCAGTCTAAAGCGCCCCCAAGCATCGGGCAATGCCCCCGATAGCAATCGCGTGTTGTTGACTTTTGTTGCTTTAGATTGAAACCTTGCCGTGATAAAATACCCTGGACAGCGGGTAGGTGGCCGACGTGGTTGATAGCGGCGCTGGCACAGGGGCGGCATCACTGAAGGAATCTGGCCAGACAACCCTTGTCATCCTGGTTTGGGATAACCAATATAAGGGCAAGATAAGAAATGGTTTGAAAATCTTGTCACCCACAACAACGATGGAGAGAAATTTTACGATGAATCAGGGCTATAACGCAAAGGTGGATCCCATTGCCAATTCCAACGACCCGGCCACCCCATCACCCCATGAATCGATGACGCAGGCAGAAGGCAATGCGGCCGCAGGCGATGCTACCCCTACCCATGCGGGGCAAGATCCCCAACCCAGCCCACAAGCCGAAGTTGAGCAGTTGCGGCAGGAGGTGGCCAAGCTGCAAGATCAATGGCAACGGGCGCGGGCAGAGGCTGATAACACCCGCAAGCGGGCGGAGCGCGAAATGGCGGAACATGCCAAATACGCCGTCGCCCAATTTGCCCGTGACCTGTTGGGCGTGGCCGACAATTTGCGGCGGGCGCTGGAAAGCTTGCCATCAGACAAAATCAGTGACCCCGCGGTTGCATCGATTGTTTCGGGCATTGGCATGACCGAAAAAGAATTGCTGGCCACCTTTGAGCGCCATCACATCAAACAGCTAAATCCCCTGGGCGAACCGTTCAGCCATGATCACCATCAGGCGATGTTTGAGGTGGAGGATGCAACCGTTGCCCCCGGCACTGTCGTTCAGCTGTTGCAGGCTGGCTATACCCTGCACCAACGCCTGCTGCGCCCTGCCATGGTTGGGGTGGCGAAGGGCGGTGTGGTGTCGGCCAAGGCGGGGGCAGATGCAGAAACGGATGCAAAAGAAACGGCTGAGGGTGGTGTCGATACCTCAGCATAACAGGGATAGCCAGCGCACCCCGCATGCCTTGGCTATCCCGTAAGTACATTGAATGATGGAGGATGGTGGGATGAAACGCTGGTTTACGTTACGGCTATTGCTGGCCACAGTACTATACACGGGGCTATCCATCGGGCTATCCACACCTGCCCGTGCTGGCACCTTATTTGACAGCGCTGATAAGCTGTATGCCAAAGGGTATGTCGATTTGGCCAGGCAGACCTATCACCGTGCGTTGGGCGACAACACCAATTGTCTGGGGGGGCGCTATAGCTTAGGCCAACGCCCTGCCCAACAAGCCCTGAAAAAATTGGCCAGCATTTACGAATCGGGTTGGGATAACAATGCCCCCAACTATGAAATCGCCCTGAATTGTTACAAAGCCCTGGGCGACTATGCGGATGGGCAAACCCTGAAGCAAATTGGCGACATGCATTACGCCGGCATCGGCTATCCCACTGGGCAATCCCCCGACTATCAGGCGGCCTTTAACGCCTATTGGAAAGCGGTCAATAAGGGCGATCGCGGCGCCAAAATGAAGCTGGGGCGGATGTATATGGAGGGGCCCTATCCAACCGACAGCAACCCCAAACAGTTCAACAACGAAGATCGCCAGCGTTATCAATATGCGGTCAATCTGGTTTACGAAACGGCCACCGCCCCCTCACCCCACCCACAGGCACAGTTTTATCTGGGGCAAATCGCCCAAAACGGTTGGGGATGTCGGCCTGTGGATGTTAGCAGCTGGGGCTGCGTCAAAAACAATCCTGACAATAGGGACTATGGAACGCCATCAAACGATTTGGCGAAATATTGGTATCAGGAGGCAGTCAAATCCCGCTATGGCCTGGCCGTGGTTGAGCTGGCCAAAATTGCTGAGACTGAGGGCAACAACATCAGCGCCTATCGTTGGTATCGGTTGGCGGCCAAATTTGGCGACAGCTCGGTCATGCCCAAAATGCTGCCCGATTGTTGGGATAACGCGGTGGCGGTAACACCAGAGCTGGGACAAAAAGATTTGCCAAGCTTCACAGGCCTGCGCTGCAGCCAAAGTCGGTTGGATCAGGTGATGGTGTCGTCTGCCGTTCCTACCCAAAAAACTTACTACACAGTTATGTGTGGTACTGATGAGAGCGATCCCTATAAGGAGTATCGTCAGGCCTGTGATGATGAGCTGAAAAGCCCACGGCTGTCTGATAAGGGAGCGCTGGCCTTTTCCCGCTTTATGTTGAATGAACAAAACAACCCCGATCAGCCTGCGGTGACCCAAGCCTTGCAATACTGCGCCAACCCCGCCGCCAACCCAACCATCCAACGGCTGAAAACCGACAGCGATTTCACCAAAAATGCTTTCAGCGCTATGCCATTTAAGGATCGCTGCACGGGGCAATGCCTGGCCGATTTGTATTGGGGCAAATTGGACAATATGGACGATCCCTTTTGGAACAATCCCGACAATGCCAGCTATCAAACCAGCTGCGCCGCCAGCTGCCCCGATAGCAATCCCAGCTGTCCATCGGGGGGGTATTAACGTGAATCTGGAGGAAAAAGATTTGGCAATCACTAGCGATCGGTTGATAACAGGGAACGCCACCCAACCATGACGAAACCACGCCTTGCCTTTATGGGAACCCCCGCCTTTGCCCTGACAGCGTTGCAAGCGCTGGTGGCCGCTGGTCACCCGCCTGTTGCGGTTTACAGCCAACCGCCAAGGCCAGCGGGACGGGGGCAACGGTTGCAACCCTGCCCCGTCCATGCCTGGGCAGAGGCGCAAGGGTTAACGGTACACACCCCCACCAGCCTGAAAAGCGCTGCGGAACAAGATTCCTGGCGCGCCCTGAAGCTTGATGGGGCGATTGTGGCAGCCTATGGCCTGCTGCTGCCCCCCGCGATTTTGCAGGCGCCCCACCATGGCTGCGTCAACCTGCATGCCAGCCTGCTGCCACGGTGGCGGGGGGCGGCGCCCATCCAGCGCGCCCTGATGGCGGGCGACCGTGAGACGGG
>VEQJ01000380.1 GCA_018883285.1 Alphaproteobacteria bacterium | reverse complement strand
TCCTTAACCTGGCTGTCGTTCGATCCACAAAAGGGGCAACGCAATCGACTATCCCACCAAACGGCTGTAGATGGGGAAGGCGTTGGTCAGTTGCCGCACCTGTTGCTTCACGCGCTGCAACACCACCTCATCCAGGCTGCCATCGGCCTTAATGCCATCAAAAACATCGCCAATCAGGTTGCCGACGCTGCGCCACTCCTCAAGGCCAAAGCCGCGGGTGGTGCAGGCGGGCGTGCCCAACCGTATGCCAGAGGTAATCGCTGGCTTTTCGGGGTCAAAGGGGATGGCGTTTTTGTTGCAGGTGATGCCCGCGTGATCCAAGGCGGCCTCAGCCTGCTTCCCCGTAATTTTCTTGGGGCGCAGGTCAACGGTAATCAGGTGGCTATCGGTGCCGCCCGTGGTAATGGCCGCGCCACGATCCACCAGGGTTTTGGCCAGCAGGCGGCAGTTTTCCACCACATTGTGGGCATAGGTTGCAAAGCCAGGTTGCAACGCCTCACCAAAGGCCACAGCCTTACCCGCAATCACATGCATCAGGGGGCCACCCTGCAACCCGGGAAAGACCGCGCGGTTAATCGCCTTGCCCAACTCCTCATCATTGGTCAGGATCATGCCGCCCCGTGGGCCGCGCAGGGTTTTGTGTGTGGTGGTGGTGACAACATGGGCGTGGGGTAGGGGGCTGGGGAAAGCGCCGCCCGCCACCAGGCCAGAAAAATGCGCCATATCGACCATCAGATAGGCACCGACGCTGTCGGCAATCGCCCGAAACTTGGCAAAGTCAATGGTGCGGGAGTAGGAGGAGCCGCCCGCGATAATCAGCTTAGGTTTGTGTTGGTCGGCCAGCCGCGCCACCTCCTCATAATCAATCAGCTGATCCTCCTGGCGCACGCCATAGGGCACGCCCTTAAACCACAGGCCAGACAGATTGACGCTGTAACCATGGGTCAGGTGACCACCATGCGCCAGCGACATCCCCATCACGGTATCACCTGGTTGCAGCAGGGCTAGGAATACCGCCTGGTTCGCCTGTGCGCCAGAGTGGGGTTGGACATTAGCAAAGCTGCAACCAAACAGTTTCTTGGCGCGCTCAATCGCCAAATCCTCAACCACATCAACCCATTCG
>VEQJ01000379.1 GCA_018883285.1 Alphaproteobacteria bacterium | reverse complement strand
GGCTATCCCGCCACCCCCGGCATTCATACGGCTGAGCAAACCGCCGGCTGGCGCCTGGTCACCGATGCGGTGCATCAGGCGGGCGGCCGCATATTCCTGCAGTTGTGGCATGTCGGGCGGATTTCGCACTCCTCCCACCAGCCTGACGGCGGCATGCCGGTGGCGCCCTCAGCGATTAAGCCATCGGGCGGCACCTTTAGCGCGGATTGGAAACAGGTGGCCTTTGAAACGCCGCGCGCGCTGGAAACGTCTGAAATTCCAGGGATTATTCAGGATTATCGCCACGCCGCCCAGAACGCTAAGGATGCGGGCTTTGACGGGGTTGAGGTACATGGCGCCAACGGCTATCTGCTGGATCAGTTTTTGCAGGATGGTTCCAACCAGCGTACCGATAGCTATGGCGGCAGCATCGAAAACCGCGCCCGTCTGTTGCTGCAAGTGGTCGATACCGCGATTGAAATTTGGGGGGCGGGGCGTGTTGGTGTGCGCCTGTCGCCCTTTGGCACCTTTAACGATATGCATGACAGCGATCCCATCGCGCTGTTTACCTATGTTTTGCAACAGCTTAGCGCGCGCGGCATTGCCTATGTTCACCTGATTGAGCCGCGATCCTCCGCGGCGGGCAGCATGGATAAGGTGATTGAGGATGCGCCCGACACCGCCCAATTGTTCCGCCAAGCCTTCACAGGGACATTGATCTCGGCAGGCGGCTACACAGCCGACAGCGCGAAGCAGGCCGTTGCCGATGGGCAGGCTGATGCGATTGCCTTTGGTCGCTTGTTCATTGCCAACCCCGATTTGGTGGAACGGGTACGGGCGGGGGCGGCGCTAAACCCCTATGACCGGGCGACTTTTTATGGTGGCGATGAAAAGGGGTATACCGATTATCCCAGCTTAACGGCGCAGGCAGCCTAAATTATTAAGAGTATTAACCAATCATAGATAATCATTTCTTATCGGAGCTGTTGACGTGGAAAGTGGCGAAGAGGCGCATGGTAAGTTTGAGCATGGTGAGGGGGCGGCCAATAACAATAGATTTGCGGCGGAAACGGGCGAACCAGTGGCGTTGACGCCCATTATTTTGCTCTAATTTGTAGGCTTGATCTTTGCTGATATAGTGTTGCCT
>VEQJ01000126.1 GCA_018883285.1 Alphaproteobacteria bacterium | reverse complement strand
GGCGAGTAAAGTCCCTAAGGTTGTTATTCGCCTGGCTGGACATGGCCACCCCGATTTGTTGCAACACTTGCAGGCTGGTCAGTTTGGTCATCTCAGTGGAGATATCGACATCCAGATACGCACTAACCGAAGCATCGATATTCTCCAACATGACTTTTTGGTTTTCCCCAGCAACCTGCAGCCGGCTTTGCACCGCCCCAACCGAGGTTCTGGAGGTCACCAACACATCCAGCGCGCTTTTGATCGCATCCGATGCCCCATCCGACCCCTGTTTGGTGGTAATGTCGGCATTGGTTAAGCCTAACGCAGCCAGGTTGACACCCTGAATATAGCTGTTAATCGCGTTATAGCTTTGACCGCCATCCCCAATTTTAAAGGCCAGATTGGTTTGGTTGGATTGGGTACCAAAGTTTATCGTATTGCCAGCAACAGCGGCATTTAAAGAGAAGTTTGTGTTAAGATTAACAATAACGAAAGCGTCAGCATCATTGAGTTTATTTGATGTAGAACCATAACTTAGTCGAACTGATGTGCCAGTTGCTAATCTTGTACTACCGTCAAGAATTGTGGAATCAAGTACACCTGACATTGATCCACCGCCATTGGTATTAAAGTTAAGTCCAAATGTACCAGCACCAGTGCCACCAGCCGCAGATTGATAAGTTAATGTGGCTTGAGGAGAATTTGCAATTCCCTGAATATTGCCAAAGGCTAAATCCTGAAAACCCCGTGAAGCCACCAAGTCTGCACCCAACGTATTGTTCTGATTGCCATTAATCAGGGCGTTACCGTTAAATCGGGTGCTGGCAGTGGTACGGGTAATCTCCAGCTTGATCGCCTGAAACTCAGAGTTCAAAAAGCCCCGTTCGGTTGCCCCCAAATTGTCTGAGGAGGCTTGGGAGGCCAGTTCTTGCATTCGACCCAACATTTCCTGCACCCGGGTAATCCCCCCTTCGGCAATCGACGTCACCGACAGACCCTGAGTTACGTTTTGTGACAGAGCTTTAAGGGCCTTGGATGCCAATTGCATCCGGGAACCGATGGCCATACTGGATGCATCATCCTTGGCATGCACAACCCGCTTACCCGATGACAGTTTTTCCAAACTGCCGGTTGCCATATTGCTGGTGTTTTGAAGGGTACGGTTGGCAATCGCTGCCGCTTGGTTATAGATAACACTAACCATGGTTGTTTCTCCTACATAGAGTTGTTACGTCGGCCTCTTGCCGACAATTTACAAACTATCCCAAAGTGATAAAAATCTGGTTAACGCCCGCCATGTGCGATCATTCCTACGAAAGCCGCTTCCCATGACCCAATCCACCAACGGCAACGCCAAGCTAACTTTTGCGCCAGCCGCCAGCATCCCCCCCCTGTGGCAAGGCTTGTTGGCACAGGCGATTAAGGATCATCAGGAGGGTAAGCTGGATGAGGCTATTGCCACCTATAAAAAAGCGGTCAAGGTTATTCCCAATCATCCCCATTTGCATTACCTGCTAGGAACCGCCCTGATTCAAAAACAAAGCTTTCCCAAAGCCGAAGTTGCAATGCGGCGCGCGGTCGAATTGGCGGGGCAAAGTTTTGAATATCTGAACAATTTGGCCTCTGCATTAATGGGACAGGCTAAGTATTCAGAGGCTGAAACGATTCTACAAAAAGCTCAAACAATCAACCCTGACAGCATGGACGTGCTGGCCAATCTGGGCGTGGTGCTAGGCGAACTGGGGCGCTGGTCAGAGGCGATGTTGCATCTTAGTCGGGTACGGTTGGAACGCCCCGACATGCGCAAAATTCTGCGCTACCTGGGCGTGGCCTATTGCATTGCCAAAGACTGGCCACGGGCGATCGAAATTATCGAAGACTATCTGACAGGCGAGCCAAAGGATGATGTGGCGCGCAACAACCTGGCTATGGCTTATCGCGCCATTAATGAGCGTGAGGGGGTGTTGCAAACCCTAAAAGATTTGTACGAAAACAATCCCGACAATCTCAGTTACTTATCGAATTACTATCATCACCTGGTCAATTTTGGCCGCAGCCAACCTGCGTTGGAAGTTTTGGAGCGCTTTGCCAAAAACAACCCGATGGATATTACCATCAACGGCCTGTTATCCCGCCACCACTTCCGCTATGGCGACATCGACCAGGCCTATGTTCATGCCCGCATGGTGCAGATGGTTAAAGAGTTTAGTCCCTTTAGCCACATGGATCCCCTGTCTATCTATCCGCGTGTGTTGGATTTTGACGGTATCGACAGCCTGAATCTTGACCTAGAAAAATTTGTCGAAACCACCAAAGATGGCAACAGCACGATGAACGTTGCCTTTTTATCGCTGCTACCGATGGCATGGACGGATCAGGAATGCGAAGCCCTGTACCAAATGCACAAAAATTGGGGCGATCGCCTGTTAAAACTGTCGAAGGAGGAGCCGGGCGTGGCGGAGATCCCTGCCCTATCCCCCCGAAATGCCGAGAATAAGAAATTGCGGATTGGCTTTTTGTCATCCGATATCCGTGGCCATGTGGTCAGCAAGTTTATTCAGGGCTTTATCGAACATTATGATCGCGATCTGTTTGAAATTTATTTGTATATTAATACTCAGGATATTCCCGACCCGATTCAGATGGATATGATCAGCCATGCCACCGGCTATCAGCATGTCTACAACTTCACCAATGTGGATGTGGCCAAAAAAATCCTTGGTGACCGCATCGATATCCTGTTTGACCTGAATTCCCATACGGGGGAAAGCCGCCTGGGCGCGATGGCACATCAATGCGCACCGATTCAGGTAACCTGGCTGGGGTACCCCTATACCACGGGGCTAAGCACCATTGACTATATCCTGGTTGACCAATGGCTTTGCCCGCCACAGGGGCGGTGGTTGGTGGAAAAACCGCTGATTAAACAAGGATCCTTTATTTCGATTGAGGGCTTTCCCAATGTCGACATTAAGCCTGATCCACCCTTTATCCGCAACGACGGCATCATCACTTTTGGATCGATGAACAACCCCTATAAGATTAATCGCAGGGTGATTCAGCTGTGGTCAAAGGTGCTGCTGGCGGTGCCAAACTCCCGCTTTGTCTTCGCCCGCCCTGCTAATGAAATGAAAAGCCAGTTTTTGCGGCACAATCTGATTCAGGAATTTGAACGCAATGGGGTGGATAAGGAACGGATTGTGTTGATGGAGAATGTCGCCAACCGCCATTTGCCGCTGTACAACGAAATTGACATCAGCCTTGACACCTTTCCCGTCACGGGGGGCACCACCACGACAGAGTCGTTGTGGATGGGAACCCCCGTCATTATCCGTTATGGCCCCGCCCTGCACCACCGTATCGGCTATAGCATCGTGATGGCCGTCGGTGGGATGGAGGATTTGTGCGCCGATAACGATGCGGACTATGTCGCCGCCGCCGCACGCCTGGCCAACGATCCTGAGCGGATTAAGGCGATGCGCACCGCCCTGCGTGACCAGATGATCCAATCCTCGCTGGGTGACACCCGCCGCTTTGTAACCGATTTTCAGGATGCCTTAATCGATACCGCCCGCAAGGAGGGATTGATAAGCTAAGGCTTTTTGGCCTGTAGGGCTAAATGGAAAAACGCTCTAACGACGCAGCGCGGCAGGCAAGTGAAATTCCACGGTTTCCTCGACCACCGTTACCTCCTCCACCGTTACCGCAAAGCGTTGGCGGGCGGCGGCCAGCACCTCATCAATCAGCACTTCGGGGGCGGATGCGCCCGCGCTTAGCCCCAGCACGCCAACCCCAGCCAGCCATTCCCAGTCAATCTCACTGGCACGTTGCACCAATTGTGCCTTGGGGCAGCCAGCCAGCTGCGCCACCTCAACCAGCCGCATCGAATTGCTGCTGTTGGGGGCACCTATCACCCAAAAACCATCGCACCCCGCGGCCAGGGTTTTGACCGCCAACTGACGGTTGGTGGTGGCGTAGCAAATATCCTCTTTCATCGGTTCGGCAATATGGGGAAAGCGGGCTTTCAGCGCGGCAATAATCGCATGGGTTTCATCAACCGACAGGGTGGTTTGGGTAGCATAGGCCAGGGGCAGATCGGCGGGGAAATGTAGGCTGGCCACATTGGCCTCCGTTTCAATCAGGGTGATGCTGCCCTTTGGCAGCTGCCCCATGGTGCCGATAACCTCTGGGTGGCCAGCATGGCCAATCAGCACCACGTGCCGCCCCTCACTGTGGTACTTTTCTACGCCGCGATGCACCTTGCTGACCAGGGGGCAGGTGGCATCAAAAAACATCAGCTGACGTTCGGCAGCGTCCAGCGGCACGGTTTTGGGCACGCCATGGGCGGAAAAGATGACGCGGCCGTTGGCGGGCACCTCATCCAATTCTTTGACAAAGACCACCCCACGGGCAGCCAGACTGTCCACCACAAAGCGGTTGTGAACGATTTCATGCCGCACATAGATTGGGGCGCCAAATTTGTCCAACGCCCGCTCAACCATCTTTACCGCCCGATCCACGCCCGCGCAAAAGCCGCGCGGCGCCGCCAGCCGAATGGTCAGGGGGGGCAGATTGGTTAGGGGCGGTGCATCACCAACGGCAGGGATAGGATTCATCACAACGAAACAGCTTACTACATCACGCAACGGCGGCGACGGTACGTTCGCTGGTGTACAGCAATTTGTTCAGGGCGGTGATATAGGCGCGGGCGCTGGCCACGATGGTATCGACATCGGCGCTTTGCCCCGTAAAGACCCGCCCCTCATGCTCCAACC
>VEQJ01000125.1 GCA_018883285.1 Alphaproteobacteria bacterium | reverse complement strand
TCGCTGGCCATCTTGCTGGCGCTGACCACCAATATGGTGGCAAAATTGGTGCTGATTCATCGGGTGGGCAGCGGCCGTCTATTGGCCATCTGCGCCCCGATTTTGATGCTAATGCTGGCCAGCGGCCTCGCCGTTCATTGGATCCAAACCCTGCCTTAAGCGGGATCCATAGGTGGAGCAGGGATGGCTAAGCCTTCTGCCACTGCGGCGGCAGGCGGTCTTGACGCAACAAATCCTCCACCGTTTCCCGCACCATCACCACGGCGGGCTGGCCATCACGCACCATGACCGCGGCGGGGCGCGGCAAGCGGTTGTAGTTCGAAGCCATCGAGGCGTTATAGGCGCCGGTAGCAAACACCACCAACAAGTCCCCCGCCTGCATGGTGGGCAGCATCACATCACGCAACAGCACATCGCCCGATTCACAATGCTTGCCCGCAACGGTGACCAACTCATCCGCCGCCGCCTGCGGGCGATTGGCCAGCAGCGCGCTGTAGCGGGCGCCATAGGTAATCGGGCGGGGATTGTCGGACATGCCGCCATCCACCGACACATAGGTGCGCACATTGGGCACCGTCTTGCGCGCCCCAACTTGGTACAACGTGATACCCGAAGATCCAATCAGGGATCGGCCAGGCTCACAAATCAGCTTGGGATAGGGTAAGGCGATGGTGTCGCAGGCGGCGGCCACCGCCGCGGCAACCGTTTCCACCCAAACCGAAATGGCGGGCGGGTCATCATCCATCGTGTAGCAAATGCCCAACCCACCGCCGATGTTCAGCTCAGAAAAGGGCAATCCCAACTGCCGCCCGCGCGCGTAAATCTCCACCATGCCGTTGGCCAGATCCCTATGCGGTTGCAATTCAAAAATCTGGGATCCGATATGGGCGTGCAGACCGACCGCCTGCAGCTGCGGGTTGGCCAGCAGCCAGTCAAACAGCCCTGTCACCTCATCAGGGTCAAAACCAAATTTGCTATCAAGATGGCCGGTGCGAATATAGTCGTGGGTGTGGCATTCGATGCCGGGGGTCAGCCGCAGCATGATGCGGGGCTTGTCTTTTTCAGACTTGGTTTGCCCATTTTGCGCCTGCCTATTTTCCGCCTGCCCATTCTGCAAAGTCAGGCGATGCAGCGTTTCCAGCTCTAACCAATTATCGACCACCAGGGTGATACCTGCCGCCAGTGCCGCCGCCAACTCCTGCTCCGACTTGTTGTTGCCATGGAAATAGATGCGGGCTGGATCAACCCCCGCTTGCAGCGCGGTGGCCAACTCCCCCCCCGACACCACATCAATGCCCACCCCCTCCTGCTGCATCAACGCGCATAGCGCCAACATGTTCCAAGCTTTGGATGCGTAGATGACCAAACTGTCGCCAGGATAGCATCGCGCCATTCCATCGACATAGCCACGGGCGGCGGTACGCACGCCAGCCTCATCAATAACATACAATGGGGTGCCATACTGCTTGGCCAGCTCAACCAGGTCGCACCCACCAACCGCCAGATGACCAGCGTTATTAATGGTTGCGGTTAGCGGCCAAATACGTTGATTGGTTTCTAAAGGGGGCGGCAGCGTTGGAGTCGGATTCGGTGCCATCACGCCCGCAATTTGGCGCCGGTTTGACGGCAGGCCTGGTTGGTTAGTTTGGTCACGATGCCCTGAATCTGTTCATCCTGCAATGCCTCACCCTGGGGTTGCAGGGTCAGGCTGATGGCCACCGACTTCTCCCCCGCCGCCAACGGCGCACCACGGTAAACATCAAACACCTCAATTGTGCTAACCAACGGCTCCCGCTGATCCTCCAAGGCCTTCACCACCTCACCCACCGCCTGCCCCTCTGGCATGATCAGGGCGATATCGCGCACCACGGGTTGCAGCGGGTTGGTCTGATAGTCGGACTTGCGGGGATCCTGCGCCGCCGCCATCGGGGGCAGACGATCCAGAAACAGCTCAAACGCCACCATCGGTTCGGGCAGATCCAACGATTGCAGCAACCTGGGGTGCAGAACGCCCGCCACCGCCACCGGCGGTTTGTGCGGCGACAGATAAAACGCGGCGGCCTGGCCAGGGTGATAGGCGGGATGATCGGTCAGCGGTTGCAGCTTCAGCGCGCTAGGCCTTAACCCCAATTCGGCGGCTATAGCCAACAGGTCGCCCTTAGCATCATAGAAATCGACTGGCCGTGGCTTGCTTGCCCAGTGCCGTTGATGGGTTTGCCCCATCCGTAGGCCTGCCAGCTGCATTTCCTGAATCGGGGATCCGTCAGGCTGCACGCTGGTGGCATGATAGATCGGTGCCACCTCAAACCACCCGCCATCGGTCACGCCATAGCTTTGATTGCGGCTGGCCGCCTGCAACAGGCCAATCAGCACGTTGGGGCGCATGCAGTTCAAATCATGGGCAATAGGGTTGGTCAGCCGCAAATCATCGTTCAGCGCCCTACCCACGGGCAAAAACCGCTCCGCCACCGCCGCATCGACAAAGGAAAAGCTCATCGCCTCAACCAACCCACGGCTGGCCAACAGGCGGCGGGCGGTTTCGGCACGCGCCAACCAATCGGGCTGCCGCTTTGCCATTTTCATGACGGGCACGGGCGGCAGGGCGGCGGGAACCTGGCCATAGCCAACCAGCCGCAACACCTCCTCCACCAAATCTTCGGGGATGTTTAGGTCATGGCGCCAGCTGGGCACGGTCACGGCAGCAACGCCGTTTTTGGCGGGCGTTAGGCTGCATCCAATCGCGGATAAATGCTGGCCAATCTGTTCAGGCGTCAGGTCGATCCCGCCCAGGCGGCCAACCAGCCCATAGTCAAAGTCAATCTGGCGCGGGCTGTGAAAGTCCAACTTGCCCGCCACCACCGCCTCACTCACCGTGGTTTGGTCATCGCCAGCCAGGGTCAGAATCATCTGGGTGGCCAGATCCAGCCCTGTCAGCGTGCTGGCGGGGTCAACCCCGCGCTCAAACCGCTGCCGCGCATCGCTGCGAATATCCAGGGCGCGGCCAGCCTTTGCAATCCGAACCGGGTCAAACCAGGCTGATTCCAACAGCACGTTGGTGGTGGTCGCGCTGCAACTGCTGCCCTCCCCCCCCATCACACCGGCCAGGCTGATAACGCCTGAATCGTCGCAAATCACCGTCATACCAGCCTTCAGGCGATAGTCTTTTTCGTTCAGGCCGCGAAACGACTCCCCCTCCTCCGCTAAGCGCAGGTTCAGTTGCTGCCCCGCCAGGCGATCAGCGTCGAACACATGCAGCGGGCGACAGCGATCCAGGTTCAGGTAATTGGTAATATCCACCAGCACCGAATGGGGGTTGATGCCAACCGCCAACAGCCGCTGTTGCAGCCAATCGGGGCTGGCGCCATTGCGCACGCCGCGAATCAGGCGGGCGGTAAACAGCGGGCAGGCATCGGCCGCCTCGACGGGGAAATCCAGTCGCACCGCAATCGGGCATGCCGCCGCGGAGGGCAGGCTAAGCGGTTGCTCAGGGCGCAGCGTTCCCAAGCCAGCCGCCGCCAAATCGCGCGCCAAGCCGCGCACGCCAAAGCAATCGGCGCGGTTGGGGGTCAGATCCAGGTCAATCAGCGGGTCATCCAGCCCCAACAGCTCCACCAGCTTTTGGCCGATAACGGCATCGCTGGGCAATTCCATAATGCCCGCATCTTCCGCACCCAACCCCAGCTCACGCGCGGAGCACAACATCCCCTCAGACACCACATCGCGGATCTTACCCTCAGTCAATTTTTTGCCTGTTAAGGGAATAACATGGCCGGGCAGCGCCAAGGCCACCATCAACCCCTCCCGCGCATTGGGGGCGCCGCAGACAATCTGGCGGTTACCGCTGGCGGTCTCGACCACACAAACCTTTAGCCGATCGGCGTTGGGGTGCGGCATGGTTTTGACAATCCTGGCGACCGTGAAATCATCCAACCCCGCGGCGCGATCCACCACCCCATCAACCTCATGGCCAATGTTGGTGAGGGCTTCGGTAATTTCTTGCAGGCTGGCGGTGGTGGCCAGATGATCTTTCAACCAATTAAGGGTCAGTTTCATGATCCACCCCCAAACGGGCTAAAGCCATAATGACCCAACCAGCGCAAATCGCCCTCAAAGAAGGGGCGCAAATCCTTAATGCCGTATTTTAACATGGTCAGGCGATCCAGCCCCATGCCAAAGGCAAAGCCCTGATATTCGTTGGGATCAATACCGCCGTTGCGCAGCACGGTGGGGTGAATCATGCCCGCGCCCAAAATTTCCAGCCATTTGTCGCCATCGCGGTCAATCCGCCCCTTTGACCGTGACCAGGCAATATCAACCTCCGCCGACGGTTCGTGAAAGGAAAAGAAAGGGGGGCGAAAACGCATGGGCAGGTCGGGAATGCCGAAAAAGCGGGTCAACACCGCCTGCAAACAGCCCTTAAGATGGGCAAAGCTGATGCCGCGATCAATCACAAATCCTTCCAGCTGATGAAACATTGGCGAATGGGTGGCATCGCTGTCCTGCCGATAAACCTTACCCGGCACCACCATCGCCAGCGGCGCGCCAAATTGCCGCATCAGCTTGATTTGCGCTGAGGAGGTTTGGGTGCGCAGCAGGGTGGGCAGGCCGTTGGCATCCTTACCCTGCAAGAAAAAACTGTCCTGGCTTTCGCGGGCGGGATGGTGCGGTTGGAAATTCAGGCTGCCGAAATTGTCCCAATCATCAACCACGTCGGGGCCTTCCCCAATGGCAAAGCCAAGGCCGCGGAAGATGCTTAAC
>VEQJ01000124.1 GCA_018883285.1 Alphaproteobacteria bacterium | reverse complement strand
GCCACCGCCAGAGTCTGCGTGCCCGCATTGCCGCCCATGCCCGCCACAATCGGCATCAGCACCGCCAGGGCGATAACCTTTTGCAACGTCTGCTCAAACAGGGAAATGACCCAGCTGGCCAACACCGCCGTGGCCAGATTGATAGTCAACCAGATAAAACGCGGACGGGCGGTGTTGATTAACCCCGCGCCCCAAATGCTTTCCCCCGCGCTGGCCAACCGCAACACATCCTCCGTCGCCTCAGCCTGCAACACATGCACCACGTCATCCACCGTAATCGTCCCGACCAGGCGGTTATCGCTGTCCACCACCGGCGCACTGACCAGGCTGTAGCGGCGAAAGGTCTGCGCCACCTCCTCCTGATCCTGCAAGACGGGGATGGGGTGAAATTCTTCCTCCATGACCTCACGCAACTGCTTGCTGGGTTTGGATTTCAACAGCTGCGCCAGCGGCAGGATGCCGATGGGATGATGGCTGGGGTTAACCACCACGATTTCATAAAATTGGTCGGGCATTTCATCCCAACTTTGCAGAGCAAGGCGCGCCTGCCCAATCGTCCAATGCTCCGGCATTGGCATCACCTCCCGCCGCATCAAACGGCCGGCACTATCCTCAGGGAAATTCAGGCTTTCTTGCAGGATGATACGCTCATAGGCGGGCAACGCAGCCAACACCTGCTGCTGCTCCTCCTCATCCAAATCTTCAATAACCGCCAGCGCGTCATCCGATTCCAACTGCACCACCGCATCGGCAACCTGGCGCGGGGTCAGATGTTCCAACACCTCATCACGGATGGTGTCGTCCAACTCGGCCAGCACTTCGGGATCCAGCTGGTCACCATACAGGCCTATCAGCTGTTGCCGATCATCGCGCTTTAACTGGGTTAACACCTCCGCCACATCGGGCGCGGCCATTTCGGCCAGATAGGCCAAGGCATCCTGTGGATTTTCCAAATCCAACAGGGCGGCCACCACCTGCCAAAGGGGCAGCCTACTCTCCTCAGCCTCGAGCGCTGGATGATGGTTGGGGGCGGTATTCGTGCTCATCCTTTAATGCTGTTCCCCAGAACGACGGCAGAGTCAACCCCTTAGGTTTGCATTGCTGTAAGGGCTAATCGTGATGCAGGTGGCGCGGCGGAAAATAGCGGGCACGCAGGCTGCCGCATCGGCCAAAGGTCATCGACAACAGATACAGCCCACCCGCGGTCAGGATAACCGCCGGCCCCGATGGCCAATCGCCATGATAACTGCCCATCAGCCCGATAACGCTGGCCAATCCCGCCAACAACGCACTGATGGCCAGGCGGGCAGCCAGCCGTTGGCTCCAAAAGGCCGCCGCCGAGGCTGGCAGAATTAACAGGCCAACCGCCATCAACGTGCCCAAGGCCTGAAACCCCGCCACCAGGTTCAAAACAATCAACAGCAAAAAGGCCAAATGATACAGCCCGCCCGCCACTCCCAGGGCGCGCAAAAAGGTTGGATCCAAACACTCCGCCACCAGGGGGCGATAGATTACCGCCAGGATAATAAGGCTAAGGCTGCTAACCCCCGCCACCAGCAACAGGGCATGATCGTCAACCGCCAACACATTGCCAAACAGCAGATGCATCAGATCCAGCGCGCTGCCCTTAAGCGAGATTAACACCACCCCCGCCGCCAGGGAGATTAGATACAGGCTGGCCAGGCTGGCATCCTCACGCTGCTCTGTACGGCGGCTGATAAGGCCTGCCGCCATCGCCACCAGAATGCCCGCCACCAGCCCACCCAGGCTCATCGCCCACAGCGATAACCCCGCCAACAAAAAGCCGATGGCAGCCCCGGGCAAAATGGCGTGCGACAGGGCATCGCCCATCAGGCTCATCCGCCGCAGCAGCAAAAAGGTGCCGAACGCGCCACAGCTAAGGCCAAGGGCTAAACAGGCTACCAATGCCCGCCGCATAAAGGCGTAATCGGCAAAGGGCGCGATAAGAAAATCATACAGGGTCATCAATTAGCGGCCGATCAACGCCCCCCACAAATCGGCCTTGCCAACCCATCCACGCTGGTTGGCGATTTGCAGCTGGCACCGATCATCCTGGCAACGCACCACCTCAGCAATCAGGCCGCTTTGCAGGCGGGCAATTGGGCGGGAACGCTTGCTGTTGCGATCATACAACAACGCCTCATTGGTTACGACCAGGGCGGTATCCTTACCCGACACCATGGTCTGATGAATCCAGCTTTCGGTGCCGTCGTGCTCACGGATTTTGCGCCAGGTGCCGAATTCATCGACCACCTGCACCGGCAAATTTTTGCGCTTATAGACCCAATCGATCGGATACCGCTTGCCAGGGCCCGTCCGCGCGTTGACCTCAGCGGTACGCAGGCTGACAAAGCGGGGCAGCGGCAGCCCCGTTTGACTGCCCACATTGGGGTTTAGACTTTTGCTGGCTTGCCCCGTGCCTGCTGCTGCCGCGGGATTGCTATCGGTGGGTGAGGATGGGGCAGCTGTTGGGGCGGGGGCGGCACCCTCATCGCTTTCGCCATCCTCAACCGCTTCGGCCTTGGCAAAGGCGGGGGCGGGGGCTGGGGCGGCGGTGGCCAGCATGCTAGCAGCGATTGCCAACAGCAAAATCATCCCTATTTTTCGGCTGTTACGCGACATTCTTAAAGCTTTCTCTCTCATCCCTCAAACCCATCGAACAGCGCGGTGGAAAGATAGCGTTCGGCGCAGGATGGGATGATAACCACAATGCGCTTGCCGGCCGTTTCTGGCCGCTTAGCCAGCTGAATCGCCGACCACAGCGCTGCCCCGCTGGAAATGCCTACGGGGATACCCTCTAACCGCGCGGCAAGTTGGGCGGTGGCAAAACTATCCTCATTCGACACGGTGATAATTTCGTCGATTAGGTCGGTTTTCAGCACAGCGGGAACAAAGCCAGCGCCAATCCCCTGAATTTTGTGCGGGCTATGCTGGCCACCGCTAAGCACAGGGCTATCCTTAGGCTCCACCGCAATGATTTTCAGGGCTGGCAGCCTTTTTTTCAGCGCCCCACCCGCCCCAGTCAGGGTGCCGCCTGTGCCAACCCCGCATACCAGATAATCGATCTGGCCGCCCGTATCCTCCCACAGCTCCACCGCCGTGGTGGCAGCATGGGCGGCAGGATTGGCGGGGTTGATAAACTGTTGCGGCACAAAGCTGTTGGCGATTTCCGTCTGCAACTGCTCTGCCCGCGCAATCGCCCCCTTCATGCCGCCAGCAGCGGGCGTCAGCTCCAACTTCGCGCCCAGCAGCCACAGCATTTTGCGCCGTTCCATCGACATGCTTTCGGGCATGCACAGAATCAACGGATAGCACCTGGCCGCGCAAACAAAGGCCAGGGCGATGCCCGTGTTGCCAGAGGTTGGCTCAATCACCGTCATGCCTGGTTTCAGAACCCCCGCCTGCTCCGCCGCCTCAATCATTGCAAGCCCCATGCGATCCTTAACCGATGACAACGGATTAAAGAATTCCAACTTGGCCAGCAATTCCGCCTTAATGCCAAATTTTTCGGTCAAGCGGGGCAACCGTACCAGCGGGGTCGCCCCAATGGTGTCCAGCACACTGTCATAAATGCGGCCACGAAAGGCGGGCTTAGCCATGGTTAGGCGGCCTGTACATGGGTGCCGGTGGAGCCAAAGCCCCCTGCCCCACGGTCACTGGATGGCAATTCCTGCACCTGTTGCCAGGCGACGCGGCTAACGGGCGCAATCACCAGCTGGGCAATCCGCATGCCCGATTCCACCACAAAATCTTCCTGACCCAGGTTGACCAGAATCACCTTAACCTCACCGCGATAGTCGGCATCGATGGTGCCAGGGGTGTTCAGCACGGTTACGCCATGCTTAAGGGCTAGACCAGAACGCGGCCGCACCTGCCCCTCAAAGCCTTGCGGCAAGGCCATCGAAAAGCCACAGGCAATCAGGGCGCGTTGGCCAGGTGCCAGGGTAATGGGGGCATCAATCGCCGCCACCAAATCGGCGCCCGCGCTGTCAATGGTGCCATAGCTGGGCAAATTGGCCGCCGCCGCATGGGGCAGCAGGTTGATGGCCACGGCCAGGGATTGTGGGTTGGCTTCGGTAGCAGCTTCGGTATTGGTTGGCGTGGTCGTGGTCATGGTTGGCTTTTCCTCCAGGTTAAAATTTCGTCGACCAGTTTAGCGGCGATTGCCGCCTTTGTCATCCTTGGCCAGGCCTGAACCCCCGCCCCTGTTACCAACAAAATTTCATTCTGCTGATTGCCAAAGGGGGAAAATTCGGCGCTTTCCTGATTCGCGACCAACCAATCGCATCCCTTTTTGACGCGCTTTTGCACGGCATTTTCCTGCAAATTGCTGGTTTCCAGCCCAAACCCCACCAACAATTTTGGCCGCTGCGGAGGCTGCGCCAGACTGGCCAGAATATCGGGGTTGGCGACCAGTTTGAGGGTCAGGCCGTCTTGATCCTCCCGCTTCCATTTGCCGCCGTGATCCGGCTCCGCCAGCCGCCAATCGCTGACCGCGGCGGCGCAAATGGCGATATCGGCGGGCAGCGCGGCCAGGCTGGCCTGCAACATTTCCTCAGCCGTGGTAACATTATGACGGGTCACGCCAACAGGGGTGGGCAGGTTTGTGGGGCCACTGACCAGGATAACACGGGCACCGGCCGCCGCCAAAGCCTCGGCAATCGTATAGCCCTGCCGCCCGCTGGAACGGTTGGCCAGATAGCGCACGGCATCCAACGGCTCCTGCGTTGGCCACGCCGTGACCAAGGCGGCTAACCCCTACAACACCTGCAACGCCAGTCCC
>VEQJ01000123.1 GCA_018883285.1 Alphaproteobacteria bacterium | reverse complement strand
CAATTTGTTCGGTTCGCGTTGCGCGGCGTTTTAACCACGTTAGAGCAAACCGCCAAAACCGTTAGGGAATCGAGCTCTCTGGATCTGGCCAAAGACATTAAAACCCTGGCCTAGGATTCGCCCACTACACCACCATCTTGTTCAGCTCAGCAATCACCCGTTGCAATTCGTTAGCGGGTAGCGCGTTGGCAATATCGGCAACAATTTGGGCATCGACATCATAGCTGGGCATGGCGGGATTGGCGTTTAGCAACCAAAAATCTTTGGGCACCCGTATCACCCGTTCGGCTGCCCGCTGCAACGCCTGCTGATAGGCTTTGTCGTAAAAGGCGGGGTCTTGGGCGGGGCCAGCGGCAAATTCCATGGGTTCCAAGCTGGCCTCTGGCAAATCCAACCCGTGATAGGTCACCAACGCCACCATCAACGCCTGCGCCAGCCCAGGGTCAAAGCTTAAGGCGTACAGGCGGGGCTTACCCAAACGACGGATGGCATCCAACCGTTTTACCTTCTGCCGCTTGCGATCCAGCAGCCTTAGCAAATACAGCAAATCGGCCTGCTTCATCCCCTCCACCCGCTTTAACAGTGTGCTGTCATGCGGATGATGCGCCGTATGGGTGAAGCCCCCATCCCGCGAATGCCCGTGCTGCCTATGACCGTTATCTGTTTGCATCACCATTGCCCAGTTTTCCTATTCCCCAACAAAATTTCGGCGCGTCAACGTCTTGGCATAACGTCTAACAGCGCTTACCATGTCCCCACATATCATAGCATATGGTGTATCACACTTCAGCAAGCAAGGATGAATTAGAATGGGCTATCGCATCGCCGTGGTTGGGGCAACCGGTAACGTGGGGCGGGAAATGCTGAAAACCCTGGCGGAGAGGCAATTTCCCGTGCGGGAGGTGGTGGCCTTAGCCTCCGAACGATCGATCGGGCGTGAGGTTTCCTTTGGCGACGATGATGTGCTGAAGATTCAGGATTTGTCGCAATTTGATTTTCGCGGTTGGGATATTGCCCTGGCCAGCGCGGGCGGCGCGGTTTCGGCGGAATTTGCCCCACGGGCGGCTAAGGCGGGATGCGTGGTTATCGACAACAGCTCTCATTTTCGGATGGATCCCGATGTGCCGCTGGTGGTGCCAGAGGTGAATCCACAATCTATCGCGGGCTACAGCAAACGCCATATCATCGCCAATCCCAATTGTTCGACCATTCAGCTGGTGGTGGCGTTAAAGCCCCTGCACGACATTGCGCCGATTAAGCGGGTGGTGGTGTCCACCTATCAATCGGTGTCAGGCGCGGGGAAGGAGGCGATGGATGAGCTGTACAACCAAACCCGCGCGGTCTATGCCCTGACCGAGGGGGGGGCTAAAAAATTCAGCAAGCGGATTGCCTTTAACGTCATCCCCCAGATTGATCAGTTTATGCCCGATGGCAGCACCCGTGAGGAATGGAAGATGGCGGTGGAAACCCGTAAAATCCTGGGGGCGGATATCCAGGTGGCGGCCACCTGCGTGCGGGTGCCAGTGTTTATTGGCCATAGTGAGGCTGTGCAGATAGAATTTGACGCGCCCATTAGCTTAGAGCAAGCTCGCAATGCCCTGGCCAAGGCGCCGGGGGTGGCGTTGGTCGAATTGGAGCATGAGTTGCAATTCATTACCCCATTGGAATCGGCGGGCGATGATGCGGTGTTTGTTAGCCGTTTGCGGGTTGATCCCACGGTGCCGCACGGCCTATCACTATGGGTGGCGGCCGACAATTTGCGTAAGGGGGCAGCCCTGAACGCGGTGCAAATCGCCGAAACGCTGGTGCGTGACTACTTAAGCACGCCAGCTTAAACTCTATAGTCATTCCCCTTTAAAAATCTCCAGTGCTGCAAATGTCACGATCTCTGCGATACGGTGCTCATGTACCTCTGTGTACACTCCGCTCCGTTTCTCGATCTCGTAACATTTTCGCAGGCTGTATATTTCTAAATTGAAACGACTATAAACGGAGGGTGGCGGCCAAAGCCAAAAAGGATAGAGCCAAGAGCGCGAGAGAAGATCGTTGGCTTTAGTACTTGATTGAGCAGCCATAGGGCTGGGTTGCGCCCAAGCTGACTTTCTGGCCAGCCAGCAATTCATCCATCGCCACCTGTATGTAGTTGGTGGCGCCAGGAATATCTTTAGGATCCTTGGTTGGTCGATTGTCGATGGCGCCCTGATAAACCAAAATTCCATCTTTATCAACGATATACATATGGGGGGTGGTGCGGGCGCGATACATGCGCGCAACCTTACCAAAGGAATCCAACAAAATGGCGTTGGGGGCAGCGTCATTCTGTTTGGCTATCTGATTGGCCTCATAGGGGCGCACATACCCCTCCTTCCCCTCAGCAGAGGAAATAATCGTCAGCCAGACAACCTTGTCATTCTTCTCACCCGCATATTTTTTTTGCAATGCCTGCATATTGTTGCTTTTGTAGTGTTTTTTGACAAAGGGGCACAGGTGGTTGGTCCATTCCAGGATGACAATCTTGCCCTTATACTCCGACAGGGTGCGAATTTCATTGTTGCTGTCCGACAGGGTAAAGTCGGGGGCGGGTTCATTAATCCGCACCTGCGCCGCCGCAGGATTGCAAAGGGTTGCCAGGATAATGGCGACAAGGGCAAACAGACGGTACATCGGGGACTCCAGCGGGAAAAACTAGGCTAAGGTTTAGAGGAAAGCGCGGCCAACAACAAGTCAGGCGTTAACAATTGGGGCAACAGCTGCGGCGCTTGGCCTGGCCAAAACAGGATATACAGCGGCACCCCTGTGCGCTGATACTTGGCCAGCTCGGCGGCAATCACCGCATCACGATTCGTCCAATCGGCCACCAAATAGGTGACGCCGCGATCCCGCAACGCCTGCTGCACACTGTCACGGCCAAGGGTGCTGGCCTCATTTACCTTGCAGGTCAGGCACCAATCGGCGGTGAAATTGACCAACACGGGCTTGCCCGCGGCCTGCAACGCGGCCAGCTTTTCGGGGGTAAAGGCCTGGCCATCGGCTGAAGAATTCGCTGGTTGGGCGGATGGCGGGGGTACGGGTTGACCACCAGCGATGGGCAGCAACAGCCAAACAGCCGCCGCCAGGTTCAGCAGCAGGAATAGCAGGCGTCCCCAACGGCCAACCCGCCCCCATGCCCACAGGGTAAAGCCCGCCAGCAACAGCCAGCTTAGCACATGAAACACCGCCGCCATCCCCTGCTGCCGTCCCAGTACCCACAGCAACCACAGGGCGCTGGCCAACAGGGGGAAGCCCAACAACTGCTTAAAATGCTCCATCCATGCGCCAGGGCGGGGCAGACGTTGCAGCAGCGATGGCCAGCTGGATAGCACCACCACGGGCAGGGCGAGGCCAGCCCCCAGGGCAGCAAAAATCAGCAGGGTGAGCAGGGGAGGCATGCTGAGCGCTAGCCCCAGGGCGATGGCCATAAATGGCCCCGTGCAGGGGGTCGCTACCAGGGTTGCCAGAACACCTGTGGCAAAGGCGGTGCTGCTGCCATGATGGCGGGCAAAACGGTTGGCAAAACTGCTAAACCTCTGCCCCCACTCCACAAAGCCAAACAGAGAAAAGCTGATAAGGGTGAACAGCAACACCATTGCGGTAACAAAGGCCGGGGATTGCAGCTGAAAGCCCCAACCTAAGCGTTGCCCCGCCAGTTGCAGCAGGATGAGCAGGGCGGCCAGCACCAACATGCTGCTGATAACGCCCGCGCTGTACCACAGGGCGTGGCGGCGCGGACTAGCGGTTTTCAGCGCCAGTGGGGTCGGCTGATGATGATGGTGGTGTGACGCCTTAACAAAGCCCAAAACCTTAAGAGCCAGCACGGGAAACACGCACGGCATCAAATTCAGCACCATGCCGCCGAGCAGGGCAAGCAGCAGGGCGCGTGCCGCCAGCCCCCAGGATAGATCCGCTGCTAGCTCACCACCCTGCCAATAGCGGTTCATGCTGGTTGCCCCCGCAATATCGGCGGTAATCGCAAAAGCCTGAGTTGTTTTGCGGCTGTCTTGCAACAGCAACACGCCTGACCATTGGCGGGGCAGATCCTTTGGCTGCAACTCCTGCGCGGTGGGCAGGGTAATGGTCAGGCTGTGCCCAACCCGTTCAAAGGTCGGCGGGGGGGAATTGGCCGCCAGCGTTGGGTCGGCTGGAAAGAAATCGATGGGGGTCATCTGGCCATTGCCAACATCGCTCAGGTAAAGCTGCACCACCCATTGCCCATCACGCAGGCTAGCCCCGGCCGACCAGTTCGGCTTTGGCTGCGGCAGCAGGGCGCGCGCCCGTGCAAAAGCCTCTTGATGTTCGGGGTTGGCGGTCGCGCTGGCCGCTACGGGCAGGCTTAGAGATAATGTGGCCTGCTCAGGCACACAAATATCCTTACAAACCAACCAATCAGCCTGCAGGTTGATAACCTGCTGACCGCCAGGGCTAAGGGTGGGGGATACCGCCAGTTCGGTTAACAGGGCGGCTTCGCCCGAATAGCCGTAGTTGACCAGCGGCGGGGTGTGGATACGTTCGGGATACGGCCATTGCGGATCACCCGCGGTTAGGCCATCGGGCAGCGTCCAGCTTAATTGGGTTGCTAAGCCCGAATCGCCAGGGTTGCGCCAATAGCTGTGCCAGCCATCCTGCACCGTTAGCTGCAGCAGCAGGGATAGCGGCTTGCCAGGAACCAGGGCGGTATCCTCAGCGATTAGCTGGATGGTGGCATGGTCGGTGCGGGCATAGGCGGAAGGTTGCTCAACGCTGGCCGCAAAACCGCTGTTGCCCATTCCAGGCTGCAACAGATTGGCC